>JAZSQX010000195.1:0-2551 GCA_045538235.1 Eubacteriales bacterium | reverse complement strand
TGAACGATACCTCCTCCGTGGTGGCTACCGGATACGCCTTTTCCGAGGGGGCAGGGGACTTTGCTACCATGGAAAAGCTCACGCGAACCCTTTGGATTATTCCCACTGTGATCACCTTTGCTTTTGTACCTCTTCGGCTGAAGCGAAAAGAGGCACTTGCCGCCAACCAGAATGGAATGGAACGAAAAGCAAACTTCCAGATTTCCAAGATCTTTCCCTGGTTTATTCTCGGATTTCTTGCAATGTCCGTTGCGGCGAGTGTGTTTGCCATCCCCCCGGTCGTCGTAACCGGAACCAAAACAGAAAAAATCCGAAAGCGAAAACTTTCGGATTTTTCTATATGAATTCGAGTTCGAGGGGTGCTTATTTCGTTCCGAACAGTCGGTCGCCGGCATCTCCGAGACCGGGAAGAATATACCCGTGATCGTTGAGACAGCGGTCGATGGTGGAAACGTAAACATCGACATCGGGGTGCATTTCCGCTACTTTGGAAACCCCTTCCGGTGCACCGATGATTGCCATGAATTTGATGTGCTTGCAGCCCTTTTCCTTCAGAAGCTGAATGGCATCACAGGCACTGCCGCCGGTGGCAAGCATGGGATCGACCAAGAGTACCAGCTTATCCTCAATTCCGGTGGGCAGCTTGCAATAGTACGTCTCGGGAACCAAGGTTTCTTCATTCCGGTACATCCCGATATGCCCTACCTTGGCAGAAGGGAACAGAACGTGTACGCCGTTTACCATGCCAAGTCCTGCCCGAAGAATGGGAACAATTACAATGGAATTGTCCATGATAATTTGCTGCGTACAGGTTTCAAGAGGGGTTTTTACCTCGATTGCTGTGGTGGGAACCCCGTCTTTCAGGCTTTCATAGGTCATGAGCGTGGTGATTTCCTCCACAAGCTCACGAAATTCTTTCATGCTGGTACGTTCGTCACGCAGAATCGCGATCTTATGACGAATCAGCGGATGATCAAAAACAAAGACGTTTTTGTACTGCTTCATGACGATTTACTCTCCCTTGGGTTTCTTGAATTTGTTCAGAAGAATGTTGACAACAATACCGAGAATCAGGGCGCAGGCAATGGAGGTGATGACCACTTCGCCGATTGCCATGGACATACCGCCGATACCCGTGATCAGAATGACAGAGACGGTAAAGAGGTTGGCGTGATCTTCCAAATCTACCTTCTGGATCATCTTGAGACCGGAAACGGCGATGAAGCCGTACAGGGTGATGCAGACGCCGCCCATAACGCATCCGGGAATGGAATCGAGGAATGCGACGAAGGGAGATACGAAGGAAATCAGAATCGTCAGAATGGCGGTGGTGGTGATGGTAGCAACGGAAGCGGTACGGGTGATAGCAACACAACCGACGGATTCGCCGTAAGTGGTGTTGGGGCATCCGCCAAAGAACGCACCGACGAAGGAGCCAACGCCGTCACCCAGCAGAGTGCGGTGCAGACCGGGATCTTCCAGCAGGTCTTCGCCGATAATGGAAGAGAGGTTCTTGTGGTCCGCGATGTGCTCGGCGAACACAACGAACGCAACGGGGATATACGCTACCGCAACGGTTGCCAGATAACTCATATCAAAATCCTTGACACCGTCGATGGCGGTGAGGAACGTAAATTTGGGAATCGCGAGGAAGGTGCTGAGGGTCACGCCGTCTGCCACCAGGCTGGTGAAGGGAGTAAAATCGATGACCTTCATGGAATCCATGCCTGCTGCATAACCGATGACGGTGAATACCAGCGCCAGGGCATAGCCTGCGAGGACACCGATGATGAAGGGAATCAGCTTGGTCATTTTTTGCCGTAGGTGGAACAAAGCACCACCACGAGAAGGGTAACGATGGCACAGATGAAGGAGAACCAGATGTTCCCCGTCATGATGAAGGCGCCGTTTCCGTTCTGGGGACCGTAGGAGAATACATCCTTTACGGCAGCAGATGCCAGGGAAAGACCGATGAGGGCAACGGTGGGACCAATGACGGCGGCGGGCATGAGTTTATTGATCCAGTTTACGCCGACGAATTTCACGATCAGTGCGATGAAAACGTATACAAGACCTGCAAAGAGTGCGCCGAGCAGAAGTCCGAGGTATCCCAGACTCATGGAGACTGCTCCTGCAAAAGCGGCGCTCATGGAGGCAATAAATGCGAAGGAAGAACCGAGGAACACGGGGCTGCGGAATTTTGTGAAGAGCTGGTAGACGAGGGTACCGACTCCGGCGCCAAATAAAGCGGCGGAAGCGGACATTCCGTTTCCAACAATAGCCGGAACGGCAATGGTGGCTGCGATGATTGCCAGGAGCTGCTGGAAGGCAAAGATCAGAAGCTTGTTGAACGAGGGCTTGTCATGGATGTCGTAGATAAGATTTTTAGCCATTTTCTTCTCCTTTTTTCTCGAAAGTGTAAAATTGATCGACACTTTCTTTCATCATTTGTCATTATAACACAATTCCCGTTCAAAAGTCAATTCTTGTGGGCATTATTTTTTAACATTTGCACGATTCTTGTCGATTTTGTTTATATGGAAAAAGCCAA
>JAZSQX010000157.1:0-5759 GCA_045538235.1 Eubacteriales bacterium | reverse complement strand
GGTGACTGGGAACTGGGACTGGAAGCGCACGAAGATCGAAACGGCAATACATATATCCAGACACCTGCCGGGAATCTTTACGACGGCGTGTTCTGCTTCCACCGTTACAACAACGGTACCACTGACGGCGTGGCGCTGACCAACATTCTCCCCCTGGAAGCGTATATTGCGGGCGTTCTGCCGTACGAAACCTCCAACACTTGGCCTTTGGAGACGGAAAAGGCGTTCGCCATCACCGTTCGCTCCTTCACGCTGACCCATCTTAATAAACACAGCCAGTACGGCTTTGACCTCTGCAACAGCACAGACTGCCAAGTCTATAAGGGCGCGGCAAAGGTCAACCAGCTGGTGATGGATGCGGTGCTGGGAACAGCGGGGCAGGTTATGACCTACAACGGTGACATTGTGACGGCATATTATTCCTCCAGTGTGGGTGGCGTTACCGTTAGCGCACAGGATGCATGGGGCGGCAAGGACGTTCCGTATCTCCGGGCGGTGGAAACGCCATGGGAGAATTACATGGTACACAGCAACGCCTTCTGGATTTCCGAAATCTCCCCGGAAGACCTTCTCGACCGCCTGCATCTTGCGGGATACGATGAATTGGAGGGCGCGATTGCAGAAGTGGAAATTGCCGAGCTTGCCAAGAATTCCACTTACGTGAAGGCACTGAAGGTTACGGATATCTACGGAACCACCGTCACCATCCGCAACACCGATACCGTCCGCCGTTCTCTTACCCCTTATGTCAAGAGCGCCAATTTTGTCGTAGGACAGGGCAGAGTGGAATACACGGAAAATGTCGTGGTGGATTACGTTGAAGAGGAAGATCTGGGTGAAACCATCTACATCGGCGGCTCTTCCAATCAATACGATAAAGACTACGCCTATGTGCAGACGGATGGACTTACCGTGATGACCGATAACGGAATCCGCCAGGTGGATGGCGACGATCCGTTCATGATTATGACAGCCGACGGTCTGGTGGAATACGATAAAAAGAGCATCTTCATTCTCACTCCCGAAAACGCGGCGGCCTATCTCGGAGAAGATTATGCCTATGAAGGGGAAAAGGGCGAGGATGTGGAGAACAAATTCAACTCCGAAATCATCGCAGACAAATCGACAAGCGAGATTCTCTATAAAGTGGCTCACGCTGCGGATGAGGAGAACTTTATTTTCGTCGGAAAAGGCTGGGGACATGGCGTTGGCATGAGCCAATACGGTGCGCGCGATCTTGCCGCTCAGGGATATACGGCAGAGCAGATTCTTGCCGCTTACTTCAGCGATGTGGATATTGTGGAGTACACGAGATCCAACCATTTCAACTGACGGGAAACCAATCATGGCTAAAATTTACACATCAGCGGATCAGCTCATTGGAAGAACGCCTCTTCTGGAGCTGACCAATATGGAAAAGAAATACGGTCTTTACGCAAGAGTCCTTGCGAAGCTGGAATACTTCAATCCAGCAGGAAGCGTGAAGGATCGTGTGGCGCTGGCAATGCTCGACGACGCGGAAGCGAGAGGCATTCTCACAAAGGATTCCGTGATTATTGAGCCCACCTCCGGCAATACGGGAATCGGGCTGGCTTCGGTGGCGGCGGCACGTGGGTATCGATTGATCATCGTGATGCCTGATACTATGTCAGCCGAGCGGTGCAATCTGATGAAGGCGTACGGCGCGGAGTTGGTGCTCACCGACGGAAAAGGCGGCATGGCGGCGGCGATTGCCAAGGCAGAGGAACTGAAGAACGAGATCCCTGGTGCCTTTGTTGCGGGGCAGTTCGTGAATCCCGCCAACCCTGCCGTTCACTACGCGACTACGGGACCCGAAATCTGGGAGGATACCGATGGTCAGGTGGACATCTTTGTGGCGGGAGTCGGAACGGGCGGAACGATCACGGGTACGGGAAAGTATCTGAAAGAGAAGTCTCCAGCCGTGAAAATCATCGCTGTGGAACCGTCGGATTCTGCTGTTCTTTCCGGAAATTGTGCCGGTTCTCATAAACTCCAGGGAATCGGTGCGGGTTTTGTACCGGACGTGCTGGACACAAACGTTTACGACGAAGTCATTTCCGTCACCTGGGAGGATGCCTACCGCATCGCACGGGACCTCGGAAAAGCCGAAGGCATTCTGGTCGGTATCTCCTCCGGCGCGGCGCTCTGGGCTGCCATGGAAGCGGCGAAGCGGGAAACAAACCGCGAAAAAACCATCGTCGTCCTGCTGCCTGATACGGGAGACCGCTATCTGTCAACGGATTTGTTCAACGAAAGATAAAGAAAACCGGACAGGGAAGTTCAATGTTGCGAACTGCTCTGTCCGATCTTTTTCATTATGCGATTGTTACTCAACAGCCTCGTATACTCTCACGTAGTCCACGATCATGGCATCCGTGGGAAGCTCGTCTGGATTCACGTCACCAACCCAGCCGCCCGTTGCAACCGTAAGCTTCAAATACACAGGAACCTCGCAGATTCCGCCCGCATCCGTTTTCCAGGTGGGCTTTCCGTCTACGTAGAACATGTAGGAATCCTTGTCCGAGGATCCAGACGAGCCTTATTAAATGTATCTTCAAAGGTTAAACGCCACGTCTTGCCGAGGAACTGCGCTGTCTCTTCTGGATCGGACGTTTTCGGTGACTCCGATTCCGATTCCTTCATCGCTTCTGTGGATGGCTCTGTTTTCTCCGGAGCGGCTGGCGCTTCAGGCTCCGTTTGATTGCCTCCATTCACGGACGCATCGGCATTGCTTTTGTGAGTTTCTCCATCCGTATCCGAGCATGACAGGAGAACTGAGGTGGAGAGAAAGAAGAAAAGAGCAAATAAGAATATTCTTTTGAACGCTTTCATATGGCTGTTCCTTTCTTTTTGTTTTTATAGCATAACCACGGATCAATTGTCAACGAAAGGCGAATGCAGAATGAAATCCTTGATCGATCGATCTTGTAGTCGTACCCCTGTTCCTCTTGACAAACCGAGACAAATTGCGTATAATTTAACTGGATGATTTTGCACATCCGATATCAATTGGAAACTGCAGAGGAGAGCGTATGAAGAAAGTGATGCTGGTCTTCGGTACCAGACCGGAAGCCATCAAAATGTGTCCCCTTGTGAAAGAACTGAAGCGACGCCAGGAACTTGAAGTGACTCTATGTGTAACAGGTCAGCACAGACAAATGTTGGATCAGGTGCTGGAAGCCTTTGAGGTCGTACCGGACTACGATCTGTGCATCATGAAAGAAAAACAGACTCTTTTCGATGTCACGGTTAACATTCTGGAGAAAATCCGGGACGTACTCGAACAAGTTTCTCCTGATGTGGTGCTGGTTCACGGGGATACTTCGACGACCTTCGTAACAGCCCTCGCTTGCTACTATAAGCAGATACCCGTAGGTCATGTGGAAGCAGGACTGCGTACATACGATATTTACTCCCCCTATCCCGAGGAATTCAATCGCCAGGCGGTGGGACTTCTGGCAAAATTCAACTTTGCCCCAACGGAAATGGCAAAGGAAAATTTGATCCGCGAGGGAAAGGATCCCGCGACCATCTATGTTACGGGCAACACGGCAATCGACGCGCTTCAAACGACAATCCGCAACAACTACACCCACCCGGAATTGGAATGGGCAGCGGGGAAACGGCTGATTATCATCACGGCGCACCGACGGGAAAATCTGGGGGCTCCCATGCACTCCATGTTCCGTGCCATTCGCCGGATCATCGAAGAATACCCAGACGTCTGCGCAATCTATCCCATTCATATGAACCCCCTCGTCCGGGAAGCGGCTGCGGAGGAATTGGGAGACTGCGATCGGATACACATCATTGAGCCTCTGGAGGTGCTGGACTTCCATAATTTCATTGCGCGGAGCTATCTGATTTTGACGGACAGCGGCGGCATCCAGGAGGAAGCGCCGTCCCTTGGCAAACCTGTCTTGGTAATGCGGGACACGACGGAGCGTCCGGAAGGAATCGCGGCGGGCACTTTGCGTCTTGTCGGAAGCGATGAAACCGTCATCTATGAGGCATTCCGAGAGCTGCTTGAAGATGAGGAAGTTTATGAAAGAATGAGCAAAGCGTCCAATCCCTATGGAGATGGGAAAGCTTGCGGTCGGATTGCCGACATTCTTTGCGGTGAATTGTAAAATCTATGCGCATTTTGTTCGAATTTCACAATTGTTACATGGGCTGCTACTTGGAACTAAAGAATTAACTGGACTGGAACTCTTCAATTTATCATCTTATACAGAAATAAAACAAAATTCCGGAATAAAAATGTGAAATTGGAAAGCAAAAAAACTGCGAAATTCCTTGCAATTCGACGGGATTTTTGCTATAATATTAATATCAAATCGTATGCCTATCATAGGCTTCAAACGGAGGAATTTTCAATATGATTAAAGTGACCATCATAGGTGCAGGAAGTGTAGGTTCTACCATCGCCTACACGCTTGCTGTAAACGGTGGCGTATCCGAGATCGTTATGATCGACATCAATGGGGAGAAGGCGCTGGGTGAAGCTCTTGACATCCGCCAGGGGACACCGTTCTGCCCCCCTGTTTCCATCTATGCAGGATCTTATCGCGATGCCTGTGACTCTGATATTGTGATTTTGACATCCGGCGTGGCAAGAAAGCCGGGTCAGTCCCGTCTGGATCTGGCACAGACCAACGTGGATATCGTGAAGTCCATCATTCCCCAGATCACCACATACGCACCCGATGCCACTTACATTATCGTTAGTAACCCTGTTGACATCCTCACCTACGTATGGTGCAAGTATTCCGAGCTTCCCGAGAATAAGATCATTGGTTCCGGTACCATTCTGGATACCTCCCGACTCCGTGCAAGAATCTCGGAAAACTATAACATTAACCAGCAGAACGTACACGCGTATGTATTCGGTGAACACGGCGATTCCTCCTTTGTACCGTGGTCCCTCGCCAACATTTCCAACATTCCCATGGACGAATACCACAAGGTAATTACCAGCAGCAACAATATTTACGCCGCTATCAATCATGATGAAATTGAAAACTATATCAGAAAATCCGGTGCCCGCGTGATTCAGCGGAAGGGTGCCACCTTCTATGCCGTAGCACTCTCCGTGTGTTACATCTGCAAATGTCTGATCAACGGGATGGACACCACCATGACGGTATCCTCCATGATGCACGGCGAGTACGGTCTGAACGACATCTGCCTCAGCACCCTGAATATCGTTGGACGCGATGGTCTGAGAGGCAAGCTGGTTCCCGCTCTGACGGAAGAGGAAATGGTGCTTCTCCGAAAGAGCGCCGACAGCCTCCGGAACGTTATCGACAACATCAACATTTAATTAGTTATCTGGAAAGGACATAGTAGAATGGAATATCGTATTGAGCATGACTCCATGGGGGAAGTCAAGGTACCTGCGGACAAGTATTGGGCTGCCCAGACCGAACGCAGTCACGAAAACTTCCGGATCGGCGTAGGCATTGAAACAATGCCTCGTGAAATTACCTACGCATTCGGCATTCTGAAAAAAGCGGCTGCCATTGCAAATAATGCGCTGAAGCCCGAAAAAATGACGGATGAAAAGCTGGCTGTGATTTCTCAGGCGTGCGACGAAGTAACCGCAGGGGTGCTGAACGACCATTTTCCTCTGGTTGTATGGCAGACCGGAAGCGGAACCCAGTCAAGTCGGAGGCCAAGCGGTCTTAGGAAGACAATGACTAGACCCAACTCCTTGGCTCACAGAACGACATGGCTAC
>JAZSQX010000187.1:0-8085 GCA_045538235.1 Eubacteriales bacterium | reverse complement strand
TTTGCGAGAAAACGCAAACAGGCTCTTTCGGGACCGATGGTGTGGGAACTGGAGGGTCCCCGTCCGATTTTGTATAACTCCCGGATGGATTCCATTCCGTCGGATGCAGGACGTACCTTTGGAGCAGGCTCGTCGGCGGATTCTCCGTAAAAGACACCCACGGGAACCCCGAAGATTTCGGACAGGCGAACCATGTGCAGAGCGGACGGGGAAGAGAGACCGCTTTCCCATTTGGAAACAGCGCGGTCGCTGATGCCGATGGCGTCTCCCAGGGCTTTTTGGGACAAACCGTTCTGTTGTCTCAGTTCACGGATGCGATTGGGCAAAAATTGCTGCATGACGGATGCCTCCTTTAGAGGATCCCGTGAAAACAGGATCGGATTTGGGATCAGGATACAGGAAAATTGTTCTGCTATATCAAGGCAATGAAAACTTGTTTCAAAGGGGATCTCAACTACAGGTTGATGTCACTCCTATTGTACCACATTATTTGAGAAAATACAAGACAGAAAATCATTTGGATTCAAAATATAAGAGGAAATTTGCATGAATCAAAAAGCACTCTATACCCTGGAATTCGATAAAATTCTGGAGCAGCTTGCATCTCTGGCTCAGACAGAGGGCGCGGCGGAGATGGCACGGAAACTGCGTCCTTCTTCCGATATCGAAAAAGTCCGCCTGCTTCAGCAGCATACAACGGATGCCAAAACTCTCATCGGGCTGAAGGGGCTTCCGTCTTTTGGGCATATCAAGGACGTGCGCCCCAGCATTGAAAGGGCAGAGAAGGATGCCATTCTTTCTCTCCGCGAACTCCTCGACTGTGCGGCGGTTCTTCGGACGGCAAGGGGACTTCTCGATTACGTTCAGGGGGAACGGACTCCGGAAACCTCTCTCGGGGAGATTTTTGAGCGGCTGATTCCCAATCGGAATCTGGAGGAAAAAATCAGCCGTTCCATCATCGCGGAGGATTTTGTGGCAGACGAAGCCAGTCCCGCCCTCTCCGACATCCGCCGGAAAAAGAGACAGACCGACAACAAAATCAAGGAACTTTTGCAGAAATACGTGTCGGGGCAGTCGAAATATCTCCAGGAAAATATCGTGACCACAAGAGGCGGGCGGTTCGTCATTCCCGTGAAGGCGGAGTACCGAAACGAGGTAAAGGGGCTGATCCACGACACCTCTCAGTCCGGAGCGACGCTGTTCATCGAGCCCATGAGCGTGGTGGAAGCCAACAACGAAATGCGGGAACTGGAGAGTAAGGAAGCCCACGAAATCGAACGGATTCTCCGGGATCTTTCCGCGGGTGTGGCGGTGTCAGGCGACGCATTTGTCACAAACTATCTGAATATCACGGAGCTGGCGTTTATTTTTGCCTGCGGGGATCTCTCCTATAAAATGAACGCCGCACCGCCGCATATTACCAATGAACGGGTGGTACGCCTCCATCGAGCCAGACACCCGCTTCTGGATCAGAAAACGGTGGTACCCATTACGGTGACTCTGGGGGATGACTACCGCATGATCGTCATCACGGGTCCCAATACGGGCGGTAAAACCGTCACCTTGAAGACCATCGGTCTCTTTGCGCTGATGGCACAGGCGGGTCTTCACATTCCCGCAGAGGATCAGTCAGCAGTGGGCGTGTTCGACGAAATCTTTTCCGACATTGGGGACGAGCAGAGCATCGAGCAGTCTCTCTCCACCTTTTCCTCCCACATGAAGGGGATCGTGGGGATTTTGGATCACATGACGGAGCGTTCCCTTGTGCTGTTTGACGAGCTTGGCTCCGGTACGGATCCCGTGGAAGGGGCGGCACTTGCCATGGCAATTCTGGAAGAGGCGCGGATGGGTGGCACTCTCTGCGCCGCGACGACGCACTATGCGGAGCTGAAGGCGTACGCCATCGAGACACCGGGAATTGTCAACGCTTCCTGTGAATTTGACGTGAATACCCTCCGTCCCACCTATAAACTGATTATTGGGACACCCGGAAAATCCAATGCTTTCGCCATTTCGGAAAAACTGGGACTTTCTCCCGTGATCGTCAAGCGCGCACAGCAGTTTGTGGACACGGGCTCCCGCAATTTCGAATCGGTGATTGAAAAGCTGGAAGCCACCCGGTTGCAGCTGGAAACGGAAAAAGCCCAGGCGGAGGCGTCCCGCAGAGAATTTGAGGCATATCGCACCAAAACCGAGACAGAGCTGAAAAAGCGGCTGGCCGGGGCGGAAAAGGAAGCGGACACCATGCGGAAAAAGGCCCAGGAGCTTCTGGACGGTGCCCGTGCTACCAGCGATTACGTGATTACGGAACTGGAAAAAGTCAAAAAACAGCAGGAATCCGAGCGGTTCGGCGAGCATCTGGCGGATGCGAAAAAAGCAGTACGTCAGCGGGTGCGCGACTACGATGACCGCATGAATCCCATTCTGTCCGCGGACACGGATGAGGATTACGTTCTGCCGAGAGAACTGAAAAAGGGCGATGTCATCCAGCACCGGAACTTGGGAACAAGAGGCGTGCTTCTGGACAATCCCGACAAGGGGGGCAATGCGAACGTCCGGATGGGTGCCGTGAAAATGCGCGTGAACGTGAAGGATCTGCGGCTTCTGGAGGATGCGGAGACGGTTGCCAAGGCGGAAGCCAAAAAACAGGCTCAGTTTAAGGCGAATATTACCAAGAGCTTCAAGCTGGAATGCGACGTCCGGGGCATGACGGGGGAAGAAGCATGGTACGTGGTGGACGGCTATATTGACAGTGCCATCGTGGCAGGGGTTCACAGCGCCACCATTATCCACGGAAAGGGAACCGGAGCCCTTCGCGCCGCACTCTGGAATAAATTCAAAAGCGACAGCCGGGTCAAATCCTTCCGGGCCGGTGCCTACGGGGAAGGGGACTACGGCGTAACGGTGCTGGAATTGTAATATGGGATGCCGTTTTTTTGTGAAAACCGGGGGAGAGGAGCGTTTTCTCCCGTTTTCAAAACGGAAATTCACCGCGTACCATTGCAAAACGGCGCGGAAAATGCTATAATGAAGTGATTGAGTTTTCGGATATAAGGGAAAAGTCCGGCGGGTGGAGGATCCGCTCTTTGTCCATGCTGTATCACAAAGGAGTTTTTATGGTAAAATTCAGATTCAGCGCGTTTTCGGATGAATATTCCCCGGTGCTGGACGAACAGATTGAGGGCTTGCTTCTCAACAAGGTTCGCATGATGGAAGTGCGGGGGGTGGACGGCGTGAATGTGTCCGATCTGTCTGCCGCTCAGGTGAAAGAGGTTCGGAGAAAACTGGATGCGGTCGGTATTGGTGTGTCCGCGGTGGGCTCTCCCATCGGGAAAATCAAGATCACCGATCCCATGGAGCCCCATCTCGAAAAACTAAAGAATACCTGCGAGGTGGCGGGTGTTCTGGGAACCGGACGGATTCGGATGTTTTCCTTCTATATTCCCGACGGGGATTTTGACGGAACGAAAAACGAGGTGATCGACCGGATCGGTGCCATGCTGGACGTTGCCGACGGGTATGGAATCCGCCTTTGCCATGAAAATGAAAAGGGCATCTGGGGGGATCTTCCACAACGGTGCCGGGAACTGATGGAGGGATTCAGCGGACGGTTGGGCTGTGTATTCGACCCCGCCAACTTTATTCAGTGCGGTGTCGAGCCCTTTGAACACGCGTATCGTCTCCTCCGTCCCTATATGGACTATATGCACATCAAGGATGCGTTAAAGAGCGGCACCATCGTTCCTGCGGGCATGGGAATCGGAGGCATTCCGGAAATCCTCGCGATGCTGGCACGCACCTGGGATGGGGAGTGTATTCTGACATTGGAACCCCATTTGCGGGTATTCGCGGGACTCGAGAAGTTGGAAAATGGCGCGGTTCATTCGAATATCGGTACGACGTATGGGACTGCGGCAGAAGCCTTTGGGGCAGCCGTAACGAATCTGACCTACTGCATCCCCAGAACGGCAGAAAGACTTTGAAATCCATATCCATAAATCAAGGAGTTTTTTGTTATGGCACAGAAAACAATGCTTGCGATCGATCTCGGAGCATCCAGCGGACGGGGCATTATCGGTGGTTTCGACGGGAAAAAATTCACCCTGGAGGAAATCCACCGTTTCTCCAACGATCCCGTTTCCATGCCCGGCGGCTTCTTCTGGGATACCATCCGCCTGCTTTTCGAAATCAAGACTGCCATTCTCAAAGCATCTCACGAGGGCGGCATTGAAACCATCGGGATTGACACCTGGGGCGTTGACTACGGTTACCTCGATCAGACCGGCACCCTCCTCTCCAATCCCTATCATTACCGCGATGCCCGCAACGACAATATCATCTCTTACGTTTCCCAAAATATCGCTTCCAAGAGCGAAGTCTATGCCTCCACGGGCATTCAGACTCTCGGCTTCAACACCATCCATCAGATGGCGGCTGACCTGCGGGATCGTCCCTGGGTGGTGGATAATGCGGAAAGCATGCTCTTCATGCCCGACCTGCTCGGCTATATGCTGACCGGGGAAAAGTCCACCGAATACACCATCGCTTCCACGGGCGCCATCCTGAACGCCAAGGAGCGGGATTACGACTGGAAACTTCTGAAGAAATTCGGCATCAACGAAAAACTTTTCTGTAAACTGGTACAGCCCGGTTACTGTATGGGTGGTCTTCTTGCCAGTGTGGAAGAAGAAACCGGTCATACCGGAGCCAAGGTTATCAAGGTGGGCTCCCACGATACTGCCAGTGCGGTGGTTTCCGTTCCCGCGGTGTCCGAAGATTTCCTCTACCTATCCAGCGGCACCTGGTCCCTTATGGGCATTGAATCGAAGGAGCCCGTTATCAACGACCAGACCGAAAAGTATAACTTCACCAACGAAGGCGGCGTGGACGGTACCATCCGGATCCTCAAGAATATCATGGGTCTGTGGATTGAGCAGGAATCCCGCCGTCAGTGGGCAAGAGAAGGCAAAAAATACTCCTTTGACGAGCTGTCCAAAATGGCGCTGGCATCGAAACCCTTCCAGAGTCTTATCGACCCGGATGATCCGCTCTTTGCAACGGCAGGTAATATGCCAAAGCGCATCTGCCAGTTCTGCGAAAAGACCGGTCAGCACATTCCCGAGAATCCCGGCGAAATCGTGCGCTGCATCTTCGAATCCCTGGCACTTCGTTATCGCTGGACGGCAGAAAAGCTGGAGCTCATGACCGGTCGCCGTTATCCCGTCATCAACATCGTGGGCGGTGGTACCAAGGAAGAAATGCTCTCCCAGTTCACGGCAGATGCGTCTCACAGAACCGTATGTGCCGGCCCCGTGGAAGCGACTAGCCTCGGCAATATCGCGATGCAGTGCATTGCATCCGGCGAAATTCGCGACATTTGGGAAGCCCGCCGGATCATCCGGAATTCCTTCGACATTAAGGAATATCAGCCCGATACCGAATCTGCCTCTGCATGGGATGAAGCCTATGGCAGATTCCTCCGGCTGATCGGCGAATAAAATCCCCTTGTTTCTGTATGGGACAACGAGAAAGAAGCATATGAAACGATTTTCTGAAGTCAAAAAAGTACTCGCTTTGTTTGCCGTTCTTCTCCTTCCTCTGGGCTTTTTTACCGGGTGTGAAGGGGAAGAGATTCCAGCGATGGAGGGGAAAGAGAGCGAATCACGGCAGACAGAGGCAATTGCTGCTATTCCTGCCATTGGGGTGGGACGGGAAATGCCCGATCCTGTCATTCCCAAGGATTTCACCGTCTGCATCGATCCGGGTCACGGCTACATGGACGGCGGAACGGGGGAAGGTTACTTCCCGGACGGGATTCTGGAAAAGGACATCAACCTGGCGATTTCCAATCTTCTGAGTGGGAAGCTGACCGAGATGGGTTTTCAGACCATCCTGACCCACGACGGGGTTCATACTCCCTCCGGAGATACCAACAACAATAAGGTTTTCAATCCCGGAGAGCGGGTTGCGTATGTGAACCAACTGGATGTGGACTACTTTATCTCCCTCCACGTGAATGCGCTTCCCAGCAGCCCTTCCACGGAAGGCATCATTCTGTTTTACATAAACAGCGCGGCAAAAGCGGATGAATCCTCCGCGATCATCACCGAGACCATTGCTGGAGCCATCGAAGCCGCTCTTCCGAACGATCCCATCCCCGATGTCAGAGAACAGGCTTTGAAGGAATCTTTTGCCGTTGTACGCGATACCAAAGCTCCTGCCACGCTAATTGAAGTGGGATTCTGCACCAATGCGAACGACGTGCAGCGGATGACGGATCCCGCTTGGCAGGAGAATCTGGCGGAGGCAATTGCAAAAGGAATTCTGCAATACTACGAACAGCACGGTGATGGATCATGATAGTAGATCATTTTCTGTACAGCGTCAATGCGATTTTTCCCATAATCCTGCTTGTCGGGATCGGTGCTTTCCTGAAAAAGTGGGGCATCGTGGGATCATCCTTCACGGAGACGGCGGATTGGCTCGTTTTTAAGGTCGGACTTCCCTGTATGCTGTTTCTGGAAGTGGCGTCCTGTAGCGTGCAGGAGGACATGGACTGGGGCATGGTGCTCTTTCTTGTGGTGTCCGTGACTCTTTGCTTCACGCTGGTGACCCTGTTTTCCCTTGTGTTTATCCGGGATCACAGCAAGCGCGGATCCTTCATTCAAGGGGCTTCTCGCTCCAATTTTGCCATACTTGGAGTGCCGCTGGCGGTGAATATGTTCGGCGACGTGGGGGCACAGACCATTGCCATTGCCATGCCCTTTGTCATTCTCATGTTCAACAGCTATTCCGTGGTGATTCTGTCCCTGTTTTCCGGGGATGATTCCCACCGATTGAACCGGAAGGCGATTTGGGGAATTTTCAAAAATGTCGTGACCAATCCCCTCATTCTTGCGGTGGTGCTGGCAGTACCCTTTGTTCTGTTTCCCGTTTCCATACCGCTGGCGATGCAAAAGACCGTGGGGTATCTTGCCGATCTGGCGACTCCTCTGGCTCTCATCAGCCTTGGCTCCAATTTTAAGCTGGAAAGCCTCAGAGGACGGGTCGGATGCGCGGTGTTGGCGGCGCTGATGAAAACGGCGGTAGTCCCGTTGGCGGCGATCACGGCGGCTGTCCTTGTGGGACTCAGAGGACCGGCTCTCGGCGTTGTGCTGATCTGCTTCGGTTCTCCCACGGCGGTTTCCAGTTACATTATGGCAAAGAAAATGGGAAACGATCATGAGCTGGCGGCGCAGATTCTTCTGCTGTCTACCTTAATCTGTTCTCTCACCATTTTTTCGGGGATCTTTATTCTGAAGTCCCTGCAGCTTATCTGACGTGATAGCGGGTGGATTCCGCTTGAAATAATTTTCAAATACGATTCACAGGAGTATGGATTATGATTAATTTGGAAAAAGAAATCCGCGAACAGCCTGCCGCCATTGCCGCGGCACTGGAAAACAATCTGCCCATCATCCGAAAGGTGGTAGCGGAAGCGAAGGCAGCCGGCGTACATAACGTGTATTTCGCCGCAAGAGGTACCTCCGACCATGCCTGCGTGTATTCTCAGTATCTGTTCGGCATTTTCGCCGGCGTTCCCTGTGCTCTGGGGACTCCCTCCGTGTTCACCAAATACGGCGCGAAGATTCACTTCAAGGATACTCTCGTAGTAGGCGTATCCCAGTCAGGTAAGGCGGAAGACGTGCTGGCAGTGCTGGCATCCGCCAAGGAAGATGGTGCCATCACGGTTGCCGTTACCAACAACGAAGATTCTCCCGTGGCGAAGATGGCAGACTACCATCTGTTCTGTGGATGCGGTCCCGAAATCAGCATCGCCGCTACCAAGACCTTCACCACTCAGATGACCATTCTGGGCGCTCTTGCCGCTGTCTGGGCAGAAAACGAAGAACTGATTGAAGCATTCGGCAGGGTTCCCGCAAAGGCTCAGGAAATGCTCGATACCAAGTACGACGAAATCATGGCATTTGCAGAAGAAAACCGCGATATCCCCGGTGGTATCCTCCTCGGAAGAGGTGTGGCATACTGCATCGCTCTGGAAGGTGCTCTGAAGATGCTGGAGACCAACAAGCTGAAGATGAAGGG
>JAZSQX010000238.1:0-4653 GCA_045538235.1 Eubacteriales bacterium | reverse complement strand
TAGACCAGCACGCCGCCGGCTGTGTGAAGGGCTTCGAATACCGTGACGGCGTAGCCCTTTTTGGCAAGATCCCCCGCACAGGTCAGACCGGAGGGACCCGATCCCACCACGGCAACCTTGTGCCCGTTGGGAGCAGGCGGGGTGAGAGGCTCGGTGCCGTTTTCGTTGTGATAGTCCGCCACAAACCGTTCCAGACGGCCGATGGCGACGGGTTCGAATTTTACGCCCAGCGTGCAGTTCTTTTCACATTGATTTTCCTGGGGACAGACCCGTCCGCATACGGCAGGAAGGGAAGAGGATTCCCCGATCACCCGGTAGGCACCTTCAAAATCCCCTTCTTTGATAAGGGAAATAAAATCCGGAATCCGGATATTGACGGGACATCCCTTGACGCAGGGCATATTTTTGCAGCCTATACAGCGCTTTGCCTCTTCCACGGCGATTTCGGCGGAGTAACCCAGCGCCACTTCGCGGAAATTCCGTGCCCGTTCGGCGGGGGACTGGGTGGGCATTTCGTGCTTTTTTGGTTGGATTGCCATACGTACCTCCTTACGCCTTCCGGAACAGATGGCAGGCTTTTTCATAGGCGTGCCGCTCAAAATCCGCGTACATTCTTCCCCGGGACATGGCTTCGTCGAAATCGACCTCGTAGCCGTTGAAATCGGGACCGTCCACGCAGGCAAAAGCCGTGACGTCCTTGCCATCCCGGTGCAGGGTGAGCCGACAGCCGCCGCACATCCCGGTTCCGTCAATCATAATGGGATTCATGGAGACGGTAACGGGAATGCCGTAGGGGCGTGCGGTCTCCACGACGAATTTCATCATGACAAGGGGACCGATGGCGATAATTTCGTCAAACCGTTCCCCGGCTTCCAGCATTTCTTTGAGGGGCATGGTCACGTTGCCGTGCCGTCCGTGGGAGCCGTCGTCGGTCATGGTGACGAGGTTGTCACAGCAGCCGGAAAATTCGTCCTCCAGAATTACCAGATCCTGACTGCGGAACCCGATGATCCCCTGCACGCGGGCGCCGAGACGGTGAAATTCCCGTGCCACGGGGAGGGCAATGGCGCATCCCACGCCGCCGCCCACGACACACACGTTCCGGATTCCCTCGGTGCGCGTGGCGGTTCCCAGAGGGCCAACGAAATCCGAGATGGATTCCCCGGCTTCCTTCTGGTTGAGGAGGAAGGTGGTGCCTCCCACGACTTGGAAGATGATGGTCACGCCGCCGGTGACGGGATTGCAGCCTGCGATGGTGAGGGGAATCCGTTCCCCCTCTTCATCCACCCGGAGAATGATGAACTGTCCGGGCTTGGCTTTCCGTGCAACCAGGGGGGCTTCGATTTCCATTCGGGTGACGGAGGGATTCAAAGCCTTTTTGCTCAGAATACGATACATGGAGGACACTCCTTTGTAATACATCAAAAAAATCAGGCGGTATCCGAAAATGTACGGAATACCACCTGATATTATATCAAATTATCATAGAAATGTCAACTTCTGGATCATGGAAAATCCGCATGACTTTCCAGCGAATTTTGAAATTATTCCGCTCCTTCCGCGGGGACAAAGTACACGTCACGGAAGTAGTTGGCGGAGGTCGTTCTTGTGGGGCAGACCTTCAGCACGGATTCCGAAGCAGGCGGAACGGTTTCATTCGGCTCGGTTTTGCCGCAGGATGCAAGGAGAAGCGCGGCTGCCAGCAGAAGAATACTCATAAACTTTTTCATGACGTGGGGCTCAAACTCCTTTTCGTGGTGTGAGAAATCGCTATGGCGAGTATGGCATATTTTCCTTCGATCGATGTAATAAACGTAAAGAAACCGGATCTTGTCAAAAAGAAACGGATGCCAACCCCGTTTTGGGAGTGACATCCGTCCGAATGGTATTATTTATACATTTTTCTGATTGGAAATTGGAGGAGAAGAATTCTTATTTTGCGAGAAGGTTACTTTCAATGAAATTGGTCAGTATGTCCGCCGCCGCTTTGTGCTGTGCTGCATTGGGATGCGTTTGACCGTTTCCGCCGACTCCTCTGGGCAGTTCTAACAGATAGAAACCGTTCTCTTCTCCGCCCAGATTTCGGATAACACGCCGCCAGTAGGCACTGCAAGTCTCATTCATCATATTCCATGTGATGACGATGGGGACGTTTTCTCCGTTCTTTTCCCGTACGTCCTGAATAAATGCCTCTGCGGCTGCCATGAATTCCGAGGGCGAATGACTCACATCGTTGGTGCCCAGATTGAAGACCACGATGTCGGGCTTGCGGGCGGTTTCAAAGTCATACAGGTCCGTTTCGTTCCGGCTATAGCAGATGTACTTGTACGCATCGGGGATATTTTCGCCGGGCTTTTTATGGAGAATCCCCCAACTTCCGCGGCAGACGAGAGAATAGTCCGCATTCAGTGCTTCGGCGGTCAAGAAAGCAAAACCATTCGTGGCGTCGCTGTTGGGGAACGATGCCGGATCGCCGTCCATGTATATGCCCCAGCCGCAGGTAATGGAGTCTCCGAGAAATTCGATGTACAGATCCCGATCCGCAGGACGGTCGGTGAGAACGCCCTCCACGGTGATGGCATCGAAGTTGAGGTTCCCATGTGCATTGTGGGACTGACGGTACACGCCGAATTCGTGATAGCCCTCTTCCAGATCGGTGGCGATGGTCAAGGTCTTCGTTCCCTTGGTAACGCGGATCCGCTCTTCCTGCCGCACGCCGTCAATGTACACGGTGAGGTAGGTGCCCGCCAGGGGGTACCCTTCATCCACCACGATTACGGTAGCCTGGATCTTCACGTCGTTTTTGCAGTATGCCGCAAATTCGATGCCGCAACCCGACCAATCCGCGCTGATGGAAGTGCCATAGGTACCCGAACGTCCCTGCATCTTATATTGACCCTCGATCTCGGACATGAGGTAGGTGTTGATCGTGTCCGTAGAGAGCGCGGGGGCGTCCGTTTCGGTTGCCGCTTCGGTAGCAGGCTCGGTTTCGCTGACGGATTCCGAAACGGGCGGAATGGTTTCGTTCGGCTCGGTTTTGCCGCAGGATGCAAGGAGAAGCGCGGCTGCCAGCAGAAGCAGGATGATGGTTTTTTTCATGAAATGTCCTCACGTTGACGTAGATTTACCCACATAGTATAGCATATCCGTCTTCGACAATTGTGAACTGGATGTAAAATCAAGCAAAATGAGAATGCTCCACCGGAGGGAAACCGCGGCAGAGCATGGCGTTTTGGGGAATTTTCAGGGATTACGTCCGTTTCCGTCGAATGGCGGAGACCACGGCGGCAATGAGATGTACCAGAGCAAAACCGCACAGATCTGCCGCAACCACTGCCGCACCGGTCTGAAGGGAAAACGCACAGGCGGCGAAAAATCCCACAAGAAAGCAGATGACGGAGAAGCAGGCAGAGAGAATCAGAGTAAAGCGGAAGCTTTTGGTTATGCGCATGGCGGTGAGGGCAGGGAAGATGATGAGGGCGGAAATCATGATGGAACCCATCATTTTCATGCCCACCACGATGGTGATACCCGTGAGAATTGCCAGCGTGAGTCCGAAAAGATCCGTTTTCATGCCTGCCGCTCGGGCGAAGGTTTCGTCAAAGGTGACGGCGAAGATGGTTTTGGAGGAAAAGAGGAACCACAGGAGCACCACTGCGGACAGAACAAGGGAGAGAATCATATCCTTATCCGAGATGGTGACGATGGAGGCGGAGCCGAAGAGGGAATTGCAGATATCCCCGCTCCGTCCCCCGGTGAAATTGTACATCAGGGTACCGATGGCAACCGCTCCCGTGGACACTACGGCGCAGGCGGCATCCCCGTTCATCCGTCCTTCCGAACGGGACAGTCGCAGAATCAGAACGGCAGCCAGCACCACGATGGGAATGGCGATTTCCAGAGAATAGGCGGCGCCCACTCCGGCACAGGCGGCGAGAGCCAGGGCGAAGAAACCCACGTGGGACAGTCCATCGCCGATCATGGAGTATCGCTTGAGCACCAGACTGACCCCCAGGGTGGAGGAGCAGAGGGACACCAGCACCCCTACGATCATGGCGCGGAGGACGACTTTCAAGAGAAATTCCGAGGCGAACAGTTCACTCAGCAGCATGGGGTACCTCCCGTTTGTTCCGGATTGTGAGGATGAGGATGATCGTGGTCGTGGGAATGACAGGAAGCGTGACGCTTGGCATCCGCATCCCCGTCCAGACGCTCATGAACGGCGTATTCCGCCACGGTGCCGAAGAAGGAATGTCCCCGGCAGAGGGAGAGAACGTGACGGGCTTCTCTGAGGGCGCACTGGATGTCGTGGGAGACCATCATGACCCCGCATCCATATTCCCGGTTAATGTCCCGGATGGCGGCGTACATTTCGTGAGCGGCATCGGGATCCAGCCCCGTCACCGGCTCGTCTAAGAGAAGCAGATGCCGGGACGCACAGACCGCCCGTGCCAGAAGGACTCGCTGACGCTGTCCCCCGGACAATGCGCCGAAGGATTTTTTCGCGAGATCCGTGATTTTCAAAAGTTCCATGGCGTTCCGTGCGGCTTTTTTCGATTCCCCGCTCCAGAACAGCCCGCCATGATCCCGGCGGATGCACCCGGAGCGCACCACTTCTTCCGCGGATGCCGGAAAATCCCGCTGAATTTTCGA
>JAZSQX010000034.1:0-3938 GCA_045538235.1 Eubacteriales bacterium | reverse complement strand
CCGCTTGGCCTCCGACTTGATTTGGGCTGACCGCCGAGGGGAACGGTTGTTAGTCAGCCGGGGAATTACGCGAACGAAACAAATATTGCTTTGCTCACTCCCTTCGGGAAATATTTGCTAACCGCGGACTGATAATTTCGTTTCACCAGAAGCCAGCAAGTGAATCTGAAAATCCAGTATGGCGGTTAGCCACAATCCTCCCGAAGGGAGAAAGAAACGATTCCAACCAAACTCCCCTTGATTCGAACCAAAACAATCCCAGCTAACCGTCCCCCAATGGCGGTCAGCCAAGATTGAAGCTGACGCAAGGATTTTCGAACCGCAAATGGATCACCCGCCCAACGGGGAGGATCCAAGGAGGGAGCGGATCCCCCCTTGGTGGTGGGATTGATAAGGGTCTGCCAAAAGACCCTTATCGCCCTCCGCGGCAGCGAATTCCGTCTCCCCAATCTGGGGATCCAAGATCGCTCCCCCACGCGAAGCGGAAAGCCCCAAAGCGCAAGCAAAAATCAAAAAAGCGGAGACTTTTCGAGTCCCCGCTTTTGTCGTTTGATCGGTTTTACCGGTCTTTCTTTTCCGGAATAATCAGCCCGTAGCTGTTTTCTTTTCTCTTATATACGATACAGGTGTCCGCGGTGTCCGCGTCTTCGAACACGTAAAAGCTGTGTCCCAGGAGATTCATCTGAAGGATGGCTTCTTCCGCCGTCATGGGCTTGAGCGGGAAGGTCTTGGTCCGCACGTCAAATGCGCCTTCCTCTTCCACCGGTGCTTCCCCTGCCGCCATCGCCGCTTCCGCCGCCGCAAAGGACGCCTTCATGCGCTTTTCCAGACGGGTCTTGTTCTTGCGGATCTGACCCTCGATGGTGTCGATGCAGCGCGTCAGAGAGGTTCTGAAATCCGGTGTGCTCTCCTCCGCGCGGAAGAGAGTTCCAACAACTGAGATGGTGATCTCCATGCACTCGTTATCCCGGATTTTACGGAACGTCACCGTGGCGTCCGCACCCTGGGGGAAGTAGCGGTCAAACTTGGCCAGCTTCTTCGCAACAAGTTCCTTCATATCATCGCGTACCGTTACCTGTCTTCCGATAATATTGATGTTCATGATCGTACCACCTTTTTTTGAATTTCACCGGAGGCGTCAGCCGGATTTGTAACCGGTTTTTTCCTTCGGCATTTTTATTGTAACATATTTCCTCTCGAAATGCAAGACCTTTTTGTGAAATTTCACGACATTTCATCCATTTTTGGATCAAATCCCCTTCACAATCCCCCATTTCCACGCCCCTGAAGTCCCAGAGACAGCCGTACCCCCTCCCGAACCCCTGCCATCTGTATGATTATGCACCCAAAACCCCTGTTTTTGTGATTGTTGCATATTTTTTCATGGGCGGAAATCTGTCAAATTTGGTCACTCGCAAGTTGACACATTTTCCATTTGATGATATAATGTTAAGGAGGCATTCCATTCGGGAATAGTTCCGGGACTGCCGGTCAATCCTATCGGTTCCGATACTTCGTCAGTCCATGACTTGATCGATAGAAAACACAGACGAAGCCGCCAAGCGGCAGATGGAGGAAAACATGAGAGAAAAACTGAATTGCTGCGTCGTAGGTGCCACGGGCATGGTGGGTCAGAGATTTCTGACGCTCCTCGCCGATCATCCCTATTTTACCGTCACCGGAGTGGCTGCCAGCAGTCGTTCCGCGGGTCAGACCTACGAAGAAGCCGTAGCAGGACGCTGGAAGATGCAGGCGCCCATCCCCGAAGCCGTGAAAAAGATGGTCGTAATGGATGCGGCAAAGATTGAAGAAGTGGGCAAAATCTGCGACTTCATTTTCTGCGCGGTGGATATGCCCAAGGACGAAATCCGCAAACTGGAAGAGGCTTACGCCAAGGCGGAAATCCCCGTCATCTCCAATAACTCCGCACACCGCTGGACAAGCGACGTGCCCATGGTGATTCCCGAAATCAACCCCGAGCATCTCCGTGTCATCGAAGACCAGAGAAAGCGCCTCGGTACCACCAAGGGCTTCATCGCCGTGAAACCCAACTGCTCCATTCAGAGCTACGTTCCCGCCCTCACCCCCCTCCGGAAGTACGGCATCAAACAGGTGCTGGTTACCACCTATCAGGCAATCTCCGGCGCCGGCAAGAATTTTGAAACCTGGCCGGAAATGGTGGACAACGTGATCCCCTTCATCGGCGGCGAAGAAGAAAAGAGCGAAAAGGAACCTCTCCGCATCTGGGGCGACGTGCGAGGCGGTACCATTGTTCCCGCAGAAGCACCCCTGATCTCCACCCAGTGCATCCGGGTTCCCGTATCCGACGGTCACACCGCCGCTGTGTTCGTCTCCTTTGACAATCCCCCGCCGAAGGACACCATTCTGGAAGAGTGGAAGAACTTCCGCGGTCTGCCTCAGATGCTGGAACTCCCCTCCGCACCCGAGCAGTTCATCACCTATTTTGAAGAAGACAACCGTCCCCAGGCAAAACTGGATCGGGATCTCTATCGCGGCATGGGCGTCTCCGTGGGCAGACTCCGTCCCGATACTGTCTTCGATTACAAATTCGTGGGTCTGTCCCACAACACACTCCGTGGAGCGGCCGGTGGTGCCGTGCTGATCGCGGAACTCCTCTACCGCCAGGGATATCTGGATTAAGTAATAGGTAAGAGGGAATAGGGAAGAAGTATGGTAGCTTTTTTACCGAGCGGTAAAACTGCCGATTGAATCGAAAACTGCTGTTTGGATCCCTTCATTCAGCAGTTTTTACTTTTTCCCCTCACCTCTTCACTTTTCCCCCATCCCTTTCTCCCTTTTCCGGATTTTATCTTGATAAAGAAGCGTTTTTTTGTTATAATAAGAGGTGACGGGTCAAGCACCCGTGAAATCATGCAAAAAAGGAAGCCTTACCCGTGGAAAAAGCGATTGTGAAGGACTCTGTGAAAATCGCCTCCGATCTGGCTCACCGGGTGAAATCTCAAAATCCCCTCATGGTGCGGAAGAAATTCGCCATGAAGGACGTATGCTTCCGCCGGAATACCCCCGAAGTGGAAGCCTTTCGCTTTGAAGTCGCATTCGACGTGGAGGTGTACGCCATCCTGATTCTTCTGACCGTCCTCGCCGCAGGACTGTGCGTGAAAATCGCAGGATGCAGCCGCCGCCGCAAAATCCGCCGACAACTCCGCCAAAACTGACATCTACCGCGTGCCGTTTCCTCCCGGTGCGGCGCGCTACATAGGCTACTCCCACACAAAAATCACCCATACATAAGGAATCCCGTATGAAAAAACGAGACAATCTCTGGCGTCTCATCGCCATTGCCGCTCTGTTTCTCACCTTTGTCACCGTCTTTATCGGGCGGCTGCTCTACCTGCAGGTGTCCGGGCAGGATTACTACACCACCGCCCAGCCCATCACCACCTATACCCGCACCGTTCCCATTCAAGCCCAGCGCGGGGAAATCTACGATCGCAACGGCATCCCCCTGGTGGTGAACACCTATCGGTACAGCATCGCCCTGGACTATCAGTCCATCCCGAAGGATGCCGGGGAACTGAACGATATGATCCTCTCCCTCTGCTCCATGGCACGCCGTGCCGGAGAGGAATCCGCCGTCGTCTCCCCCCGCTCTTCCCTCACCGTGACCGTCACCGACCACGACCTCTCCTTTTCCCTCCCCGACGGATTTTTGGATACCGCCCGGGGTCGCCGTTACACGAAGCTGATCAAAGAGCTGAACGTGGCGGAAGATGCCTCCCCGGACGAAGCCGGACAAGCCCTCCTCCTCCATTTCGGCATCCTCCGGAAAGAATACAACGAAGCGGGTAAGGAAACCGGCACCATCTACGCTTACCCCACCGATACCGCGGCAGAGCTGTTCGCCATTCGCATGGATATGCACCTCTCCGGCTTCTCCTCCGTGGAACCCTACACCC
>JAZSQX010000254.1:0-4924 GCA_045538235.1 Eubacteriales bacterium | reverse complement strand
CGTGGTACAGGTCTGCTACGGCTACGGACTCTTCACCGGCGGCTTCGGGATCAACGGCGGCTCCCAGAAGGCTGGGGCGCTGACTCTCCCCACGTCCTCCGGCAACACGGCACGTCAGCTTCAGTTCATGG
Organism: Eubacteriales bacterium; assembly: GCA_045538235.1. GTDB lineage: Bacteria > Bacillota > Clostridia > Oscillospirales > CAG-272 > UMGS1696. The sequence goes on along the minus strand of JAZSQX010000254.1, from coordinate 4,793 downwards.
TGGATCTGGGCGCGACCATTCTCTGCTGCACCCCCTCCTACGCCTCCTATTTGACGGAAACCATTTATGAAAAGGGGCTCCGGGATCAGATCAAGCTGAAGGCGGGCATTTTCGGTGCGGAAGCCTGGACGGAAGAAATGCGCCGTGATATTGAACAAAAACTGGGCATCAAGGCGTACGATATTTACGGTCTCACCGAGCTCTGCGGTCCCGGCGTTGCGTATGAATGCGAAGAGCAGACGGGGATGCACATCAACGAGGACCACTTCATCGTGGAAGTCATCGATCCCAAAACGGGAAAAGTTCTCCCTGAAGGACAGAGAGGCGAGCTGGTTTTCACCTCCATCACCAAGGAAGCCTTCCCCCTTCTCCGCTACCGCACCAAGGACATCGGCATTCTCTCAAGAAAACCCTGCTCCTGCGGCAGAACCCACATCAAGATGTCCAAGCCTCTCGGACGGAGCGACGATATGCTCATCGTCCGCGGCGTCAATGTCTTCCCGTCCCAGATCGAAATGGTGCTCCTCGATAAGGGTCTGACCTCCAACTATCAGATCATCGTGGATCGTCAGGGAAGCAGCGACTCCATTGAAGTTCGCGTGGAAATGACCCCCGAGCTCTTCTCCGACAAGGTCAACTCCATCAGCCGCCTGGAGGGCGAAATCACCGATGCTCTCAAGTCCGTTCTCGGCATCACCGCCAAGGTCTCCATCGTGGAACCCAAGACCATCATCCGCAGCGAAGGCAAGGCAGTCCGCGTCATCGACCGCCGCAAGCTGTATAACGTATAAGAGGAACGGGGAGAAACGGTCGCTTTTTTGTAAAAAAGCTCCGTAAAAAACTTTCTGCACGTTTGAAACAAGGGGTATCGCACAGCCATTTTATTTGCTTTGTGCAAACGAAAGGCGTACTACGTGTGCTCTGATACACAGGAAAGGTGGATATACCGATGAAGCCATTCCCTTACCGTCACAAAATTGCCATCGCCGGTCATCGCGGTGACAAAAATCACGTACCGGAAAACACCATCGCCTCCTTTCGCTCCGCGATCGATAAGGGTGTGGATATGCTGGAAATGGACGTCCACATGACCGCCGACGGTGAAATCATCGTCATGCACGACGAATCCGTAGACCGCACCACCAACGGTGTGGGAGTCATCCGGAACATGACCCTTGCCGAAATCCGTGCGCTCTCTGCGGGGGAATACGAAGGAGAAACCCTCCGCGTTCCCACCTTCCGGGAATTCTGCGAGCTGGTAAAGCCCTATGATGACCTTCTTCTGAACGTGGAATTCAAGGACTACTACCATGTCTGCGGGGAAGCGTTCTGTGTGGAGAGTCTCGAGAAAACCATTGCCCTCATCGATGAATACGGTCTGGCCCATCGCACCGTCATGAACAGCTTTGACGCTTTTGTTCTCGGAAAGATCGCGAAAATGGACAAGGGCTACCGTCTCCACGGCTTCTATCCCTACACCCATCTGCATAACGTGACGGAGGATCCCACCCCCTGGCTCTACTGCGCGTGTATGTTCGACTATGAAGAAGCGAACGCACAGTTCTTAAAGGATCACGGCATTGAAGTTTGGCTGGGTGCCGGCGTTGTCACCGAAGAGCAGTTTGACCGGGGCATGAAGCTGGGTGCCGTGCTCTTCACCACCAACGACCCCGGAGAAGCCATCCGTATTACAAAAAAACTGGGAGGACGGGACTGACTTGTCCCCTTCCCTCATCATTCCACAAGGAGGAAACATCCATGTCCGTCAAGCAGCTTTCTATTTTTGCCGAAAACAAAAACGGTGCTCTTTATGAAATCACCAAAATCCTCAGCGATATCGGCATCGACATCCGCGCCTTCAGCGTAGCGGAAACCGAAAACTTCGGTGTACTCCGCCTCATCGTGTGCGATCCCCGTGCCGCCGCCTCCGCTCTGTCCGCGGAAGGAAAAATTGTGGACGTGACCGACGTAGTCGGCGTGCAGATTCCCAACACTCAGGGAGGTCTGACCGGACTTCTGGAGGTTCTCACCCACGAGGACATCGCCGTCGATTACCTGTACGCCTTCGCATCCGGCACTGCGGAAACCGCCAACGTGGTTCTCCGGGTGGTGGACAACGCAAAAACCGAAAAACTCCTGAAGCGGTACGGCTTTGAGCTTCTTTGCGATGAAGATCGGAAGGCATGAAGCATTCCCCCCTCTTTCTCCACAAAGAGAACGGCACCTACCCCCTTCCGAGAGAAAACCGCCTCGTTGGCATTTTCTACTTTCTCTGGCTGGGAGAACACGGCAGACACCAGCCCTATGACATATCCAAAATCGTGGCGGAACATCCCGATGCCGGCTACCACGGGGACGAGCCTTACTGGGGCGGCGTGGGAACCTACCACCATTGGGGTGAGCCCTTCTACGGCTATTACTACTCCGACGACGAGTGGGTGGTGCGCCGTCACATGAAGCTCATGGTGCAGTCAGGAGTGGACTTTCTCTTCTTTGACACCACCAATGCGCTGATTTATGAAAAGAACGCCAAACTGGTTCTGTCCGTCCTGCAGGAATACCACGATGCGGGCTGGCGGATTCCTAAGGTGATGTTCTACACCAATACCGCCTCCGGTCAGACCGCGCAGACCATTTACGAGAGCATCTACAAGGCGAATTTCTGCCCCGACACCTGGTTCTATTACGAGGGCAAGCCCGTGATCATTGCCATCCCGGGTGAATGCTCCCCCGAGGTGCTGGATTTCTTCAACGTCAAGCTGTCCCAGTGGCCCAACGAGCCCGACAAGCTGGGCGGATGGCCCTGGATGGACTTCACCCGTCCCCAGCGCGCTTTCGGCAATCTGGCAGGGGTACCCGAGTGCATCAACGTGTCCGTGGCACAGCATCCTCAGCTCCGGTTCGGGGACTCCGTTCTCTACGGGGAAACCACCAACTGGGGACGCGCCTACCACGACGGTGCCAACGATCCCGCTCCCGATGCCTACAAGCGGTGCTGCAACTTCATCGAGCAGTTTGACCGGGCTCTGGAAGCGGATGTCCCCGTGACCCTCGTCACCGGATGGAACGAATGGATCGCCGGACGCAGGTCGGGTTCCGTAGATCGTCCCTTCATGTTCGTGGACTGTGCCAACTACGAGTACAGCCGGGATATCGAAATGATGCGGGGCGGGTATTTCGACAACTACTACGCCGTTCTCTGTGATTACGTGGCGCGGCGGAAGGGACAGGAAGCGGAAATGGTTCTGGCTCCCGGTGCGTCCCTCACCTTCCCCGGCTACCCGGACGGCAATTTTAACCGGAATCACCCCGGCTACGGCACTATTTACGTGAACGAAACCGGGCGGCACAGCATTCGCGCCCTCACGGTGACAGATGCCGGCGACTCGCTCCACTTTACGGCAGAAACGGCGGATCCCATCGGGGAAGACAGACAGGGCGCGTTCCTGTGGCTCTTCGGCGAGGCGGGCGGTAAAAAATTCTGTCTCCGTCCCGTGAGTGATTCCGCGGCAGAGGTTTGTGCCGTCACGGAAGACGAAGACCGCGCCCTCACCTACGTAAAAATCGGGGAAGCGGCTGTGGCAATCGCCGGGCACACGCTGACCTACCACGTGAAAAAATCCCTGCTTGGTGCAAAATCCGGCGCGGTTCTGGACATGAAAATCTGCGACAGCCGAGAAGCCATCGTTTCCGCGGAGGATTTCTACGACCACGGCGACGTGCTTCCTCTTGGCAGACACACCTACCGGGTGATTCTCGCATAACAGGCAAAAAATCGGGCAGTTCCGTCTCACGGCGGTTCTGTCCGATTCTTGTTTTTTGGGATGCAATCCTCGCCAAAACGAAAGGGGGAAATGCCCCGTGGCACCTCCCCCGTTTTCTTAATCGCGATCCTTGTCTTTCTTTTTCTCTTTGTCTTTCTCTCTGTCTGCCTCTTTGTCCTTATCCTTCTCTTTTTCCTTGTCGGATTTCAGACTTTTCGCCAGCCAGCCTTCTTCCTCTTCGTCTTCGTCCTCGTCTTCGATTTCATCCCGGATGACTGTCATGCTTTCAATCCGGTGATCCTTGATTTCCGTTACGTGAACGTGCAGAGGGGGAAGCTCCAGTTCAAACTCCGTGCCGTCCTCCGGGACAATCCCGTAACTGGAGAACACGTAGCCGCCCATGGTGTCGAATTTTTCCAGCGGAAGCTCCACGTCCAGTTCCTTCGCCACATCTTCCAGCGGCGCAACACCCCGGACTTCCCAGGTATTCTCCCCGATCTTCACGATCTCGGGCTCTTCCTCGGCGTGGTCGTCCGCGTCCTTGATGTCGCCCACTAATTGTTCCAGAATGTCGTTCATGGTGACGATGCCCATCATGCCGCCGTATTCATCCAGCACCACAGCAAAGTGATTCCGGGTGTCCTTCATCTGGCGGAACAAGACGTCGGCGTGGATTCCCTCGGGAACGAAGGAAACGGGACGCACCGCTTCTTCTAAGATGGTTTTCCGATCTGCACCGTGGAGACGGAAGTAGTCCTTCACGGACAAGACGCCCACCACGTTGTCGATGGTATCTTCACAAACGGGATAGTTGGAATGACGGGTTTCGTGAATGGTCTTTTCCCATGCCGCATCGTCCTCCTCCATCCAGAGAATGGCGATGTCGGTGCGGTGGGTGGCAAATTCGCTGACGGTGAGATCGTCGAATTCGAACACGTTCTGAATGAGCTCCTGTTCCTGCTCGTCGATGACACCCTTCTGGCTTCCTTCATCCACCATGAGGCGGATTTCCTCTTCGCTGACCTCCTC
>JAZSQX010000194.1:0-5179 GCA_045538235.1 Eubacteriales bacterium | reverse complement strand
AATCGTGATTACGGAGAGCAGGTGGGAAATCAGTGCCATGCCGGCTGCGGCGGAGGTGTCCTTGCCGTACGCACCCGGTACCACAATGGTGTTCAGTCCCAGGGGCATGGAGAGGAAGCACACCGCGCAGACTGCCAGATCGTGGGAAACAGGCAGCGCGGACAACAAAAGCACTGCGGCCGCGGGAATCACCAACAGGCGAAGGACGGATGCGGCATAAACGGAGGGCTGGCGGAAGGTGGTCTTCAGATCGATCTGTCCCACCGTCATCCCAGTGAGAAGCATGGCAATGGGGGACATACAGTCGCTGAGGGTGGTGACAGCGGTGGAAAGGAACGGCGGGAAGGGAATTGCCAGAAGCCCGATGACAATCCCCACCAGCATGGAAACAAACATGGGATTGAGGAGATTTTTCAAAGACGAGAAGGCGCCGCCCTTCTTTTTTTCATCCACGGGCATCAAGAGGGAGGGGACGCCCCAGAGATAGATGAAAATCCAGGCAGGGAGCACGAAAATCAAATACTCCGGGAACAGGGCGGGGAAGAGGGCGAGAAAAACGGAATTGCCCATGAACCCGAAGTTGGGGAAAGACAGCCCGTAAGTGTAGATGTTCCGGATGTAGGCATCCTTCTTTCCCAGAATCCGGGCGGCGGGAAGGGCGAGGGCGATGGAAATCACGGTGATTGCCAACCCGAAGAGGAAGTACAGCCCAGCTGTGTTCAGCTTGGCAATGGTGAAATTTCCGGAAAAGGTGCCGATGATCAGCGCGGGAATGAAGACGTTGTTTTCCAGTTTGGAGAGAAGTCCCGCTCCGGATTGCGGCACAATGGAGAGACGGGTGAGAAGAAATCCGATGGCGATCAGGAGAAGAAGAAACGCCATTTGGTTCAGCGTAGTGAGAAAAACGGTCATACAAACCTCCGAAGCGAAAGAATGTGGACAGAACCGAATGCATCAATTGCTTTGTCAGAAAAGGATTCCCAGCCCGGGTGATTTCTATGCATGGGATGGGCAAAGGAAACGGCTGTCCGCATCCGCGAGGGATGACAAAGGACAGCCGGATTGGTTAGATGGGATTCCTCAGAGGAGTTTTGCGCGAAGTTCTGCGGGGGAGAGGGGGGAGAGGTCAGCAGGTGCCACGTCGAACACGGTTTTGCATCCGACGACACCACGCTGGTGCATCCGATGGATGGCGCGGGCAAAGGCAACCAGTACGCTGGCGGTGAATTCCGGGTTGGAATCCAGCTTCAGGCTATATTCGATGACATGATGATGCTCCCGATTCATTCCCGTCGCCCCGGTACGGATGACAAAGCCGCCGTGGGGGATGCCGCTGTGATCCCGCTTCAATTCTTCCATGGTGATGAAGTGAACGGTGGTGGTGTAATCGGCGAAGTAATTGGGCATGGTTTGGATCTCCCGCTCGATCCGGGCAAGATCCGCACCCTCCTCCGCCACCACGTAGCATTCTCTGGTGTGCTTCTCGCCCGTAGTGAGGGTGGGATTTTCTCCTGCACGCACGGAGGCGAGAGCGGAGTCGATGGGTACGGTATACTGTCTGGCATCGGACACTCCGTCAATGCGGCGGATGGCATCGGAATGCCCCTGACTCACGCCGCGACCCCAGAAGGTGTAATCGTTGCCGTCGGGGAGAATGGCGGAGGCATACAGCCGGTTAAGGGAGAACATCCCGGGATCCCATCCGGCGGAAATCAGGGCGATGTGTCCGTTTTCCGAAGCCGCACGGTCTACCTTTTCAAAATGGGTGGGAATGGCGGCGTGGGTGTCAAAGCTGTCCAGCACGTTGAAATGCTCCGCCAGTGCGGGGGTCATTTCCGGCAGATCGGTGGCACTTCCACCGCAGAGAATCAGAACGTCGATGTCGTCCTTGAAATTCAGAATCTCATCGGCGGAGTAAACGGGAAGACCGGGTGTCTGAACCGATACGGTGTGGGGAGGACGGCGGGTAAAAACGCCCACCAGGGTCACGTCATCCGCATAAGCAGCGGCGCATTCCACCCCTCTTCCCAGATTGCCGTATCCGTAAATGGCGATTTTCATGAAAATTGCTCCTTTGTTTCGTGAGTCATCAGGACGGGGATCAGCCGATCATGTCCTGCATTTTATAAAGTCCCGCAGGCTGTGTGCAGAGGAATGCCGCCGCGGAGAGGGCACCTTCCGCAAAGAGAGCGCGGCTGTGTGCCTCGTGCTTCAGGGTGATGGTCTGGGACTGGGTTCCCACTAACACCTCATGTTCCCCTACAATATTGCCCATCCGGATGGCGTGAATGCCGATTTCCTCCGGTGTACGCTTGCCGTGACCGTTTCTGCTGTTGACCGCGTAGGATTCGGGGCGAACTTCCCGGATGGCATCGGCGATCATGAGTGCGGTTCCGCTGGGAGCATCCAGCTTCCGATCGTGGTGCTTTTCGATGATCTCAATTTCTGCATCCGGCATCGCGGCGGCGGCTTTTTTTGCCAGTTCCACCAAAAGTGCAATGCCGAGGGACATATTGGCAGAGAAGAACACGGGGATTTTCTTCGCCGCACGGCAGATTTCCTCCACCTCGCCGGGAGTGTGCCCCGTGGTGGCGATGACGGTGGGAATCCGATGCTCTACGGCGAAGGTGAGGAGATCGTGGGTGCAGGAATGATGGGAAAAGTCAATGATGCAGTCGACGTTCGTTTCCGCGTCGTCAAAGGAAGCGGCGCAGGGCAGGGTGGATTCCGCGGCACGGATGTCCACGCCACCGGTAATGATGGCACCGCGCATTCCTTCTGCGGCGAGTCGGACAACCTCCTGACCCATGTGACCGCAGAGTCCGCTTAACAGAATTTTCATGATAGCCTCCTCAGACCTTCAGCCCGTTGTCCCGCATACACTGGAGCAGAACGGCTTCGTGCTGGGGCTCCATGGGGGTGAGGGGCAGGCGGAGATAGTTTTCGCACAGACCCATCGCCGCGCAGGCTGCCTTGACGGGGATGGGGTTGACCTCGCAGAAGAGAGCGTCAATGAGGGGCAGAAGCTTCAACTGGAGCTCAGCCGCACCCTTTACGTCACCCTTGTCAAACCGACGGCAGATCTCCACGGTTTCCTTCGGAAGGACGTTGGACAGCACGGAGATCACGCCCTTGCCGCCCAGAGAGAGAATGGGAACGATCTGGTCATCGTTGCCGGAGTAGATGTCCAGCTTGTCGCCGCAGAGGTGGGCAAGTTTGGCGATCTGAGAGATATTGCCGCAGGCTTCCTTGATGGCAACGATGTTGGGATGATCCGCCAGCGCCAGGCAGGATTCGGGGAGCAGGTTACAGCCTGTTCTGCCGGGCACGTTGTAGAGGATACAGGGCTTGGTGCTCTCGTCCGCAATGGCGCGGAAGGAAGCGATCAGACCCTTCTGAGTCGCTTTGTTGTAGTAGGGGGTGACAAGCAGCATGGCATCCGCACCCACGTCACAAGCGAAGCGGGTCAGATCAATGGCGTAAGCGGTGTCGTTGGAGCCGGTGCCGGCGATGACGGGAACTCTGCCCCGGACCTGTTCCACGCAGAAGCGGATGGCGTCCTTGTGTTCCTTGTCGTCAAGGGTGGAGCCTTCGCCCGTGGTGCCCACTGCCACAAGGGCGTCCACACCTTCGGCAATCTGCCATTCGATGAGATCGGCAAATTGGTTCCAGTCAATGCCCTCGCGGGTAAGGGGGGTAATCAGCGCAGTAGCCACGCCGGTGAATACGGTGTCTTTCATAGGTAGATCCTCACAATACTGAATTTCATATAATCAAACAAAAAGAGATAGCAGGGGAGCTACCTCACGACAAAATCCACGTCCATGGATGATGGTTTGATAGCCCTCCGCATTGCTGCGACAACAGAACGGATTTTTTCCGAGCTGCCAGCCCAAATGCCCGCCACGGCATCCGCTTCGGCACCCGTCCCTTTCCTTCACGGCTTTGGCAGCGTTTCGAGTGAAGTACTCTTGGCGAAGTGCGCCTCTATCTTCTGATGATTCTATTTGTAATATTGTAGCATGGGACGGCGGATTTGTCAAGGGGTCGCGCGTTTTTTTCTCCCTTTCCGACGATTTCCTTTTCAGGGTAGGCAAAACACCCCACATTTTTCCCCGGGAGCGTTGCAATAGGAGGCATTTTATGATATAATCTTATCAAATCTTGTGAAACGGAAAGCAGGTATTCGATGAAATTCAAGGGCGTGATTTTCGATCTGGACGGCACTCTTGCCTGTACGCTCCCCGACCTCCGCGAGTCCCTCAACACCATGCTCCGGAGATGTGGATATCCGGAGATCACGGAGGAGCTTCTCTATAAAAACGTCAGTTACTGCGTGCAGGACTACATCCGCTACTCCCTCCCGGAAGCGGTGCAGTCGGACGATGCGGAAGCGGCACGGTGCCTGGAGATTTATCAGAAGATTTACGAGGAGCACTACTGCGATCACACGTATTTTTACGAAGGGCTGACGGAGGTTCTGCGGACTCTGAAGCAGAAGGGGGTGTGGTTGGCGGTGCACACGAACAAACATCACGAGCACGCGGTGAAGATGGTGGAAAAACTGGCGGAGCCCGGTGTGTTCACTATCGTCATGGGGGAAGGCTGCTGTCCCGCCAAACCCGATCCCACCGGAGCCCTCCATCTGATCGCGGAATCGGGGCTGGATGCGAGCCAGTTCTGCTACATCGGTGACTCCTTCATTGATATGCGAACGGCGAAGAATGCGGGACTGTTCGCCATTGGCGTGTCCTGGGGGTACAATCCCACGGAGGTGCTGGTGAAGGAAGGGGCGGACGTCCTTGTCCACCATCCTTCCGAGATTCTGGATGTGCTGGGATTCACCGAGGGAGGTTCTCTGTGAAACCGAAGGGGAAAAACGCGTCCCTTCTCATGGAGGAGCGGCTTCGTGAGTTGGAAGAGGGGGGAATCCGCCCACGGCTTCTGCTTCACGCCTGCTGTGCGCCCTGCTCGTCCTATGTGCTCGAGTACATGGCCCGGTATTTTGATCTGACCCTGTATTTCTATAACCCCAACATCGCCCCGGAAGAGGAATTTTACCACAGAGGGGGAGAACTGGAACGATTTGTGCGGGAAGCGGGGTATGGGAACGTGAAGGTGGCGATTCCTCCCCACGACGGCGGGGATTTCGATGCCATCGCTCTGGGGCGGGAAGATC
>JAZSQX010000088.1:0-4025 GCA_045538235.1 Eubacteriales bacterium | reverse complement strand
ATCCGTCTGGTTTCCCAGCGCCCCCAGCTCAACCGGTTTATCCGCGGTCAGCGCATCTGGACCCGGAAGAACGTGGAAGTCTCCCTTACCATCAAGAAGGAGATGACCCTGGAATCCCCCGATACCGTGGTGAAAGTCACCCTGCCGCCGGATGCCACCCTCAGCGACGTATACGAAAAGCTGAACAAGGAAATCGTGGATTACCGGAACAATCCGGGCGGGGATTTCGACAACACCGCAAAGGCCTTGACCTATCTCCCCGGTCTTCTGTTTAAGTTCGTGGTGGCCTCTCTCCGTTTCCTCGACTACTTCGGATGGATGCCCCCCTTCATTCGCAAGGTGAGCCCCTTCCATTGCTCCTATTTTATCACGTCCATGGGCTCTCTCGGCATCCCCCCAATTTTCCACCATCTGTACGACTTCGGCACCTGCCCCGTGTTCTTTGCATTCGGAGCCAAGCGGCGCGCTTATGAGCCGGATGCCGAAGGCAATATCACGAAAAAGCACTACATGGACTTCACCTTCGTGCTGGACGAACGCATCTGCGACGGCTTCTATTACGCCTCTTCCCTGCGGATGCTGAAAAGCATTCTGAAGAATCCCGAGCAGTTGGACGAAGTCCCCGAAGTGATTCCCGACATCGACTGATCCCGCCATCTCACCCTCCCGGAGGTTTTCATGAAAAACAATCTTCCCGATGCAGCGGCGCTGGAAAAACGCCAGACCCGCTTCCTCTTCCCCTGCGTGGCGAATATTCTCTATGTGATCCCCTGTCTCTGCTGTCTCGGCATGGGGATTCTCTCCGACGGATTCACCCCCGCCTATATCTTCGCGATCGTCACCGTTCTCTTGGCACTCCCCACTTCCTTTTTCGCCATCTTTGCCTACAAACAGAAGAAATTCCGGGGACTGGTGATCCTCCTCAACGCCGTCGTCATAGCGTGCCACGTGGGCGTCTGCCTTCTGATCGGCGCCTGGTACGTCATCATGGCACCCGCCCTCCTGCTTCTTCTCCTCATGATCGCCTTCTCCGGCATCATCACGAAACACTGAGGGGAGGGAAAACGATGGGGGCTTTTTGAAAAAATCCCCCAAGCCCCCAAAAACTTTCTGAATGGGGTGGCATGGGTTTCTTGCGCCGCCATTCTGATAGCAACCAATAACCGTCATGCGTATGTTCGTGAGGACGAAAGCATTCGTCCGGCTGACATACGCTTTTGTTTTGGGTTTTCGAACGGTCAATGACCGCCCCTACAGGATGACGGCGTCTCTCTCCCCCTTTTTCTCATCAAATTCTAATCGAAAATTCACAGAAAATTCCTGCTCCGGTGATTGACGGGCGGGGAAAATCCAGGTATAATGTAGATGTAACATCCATTTGGGAGGACTTTCCGTGAATCAAGACCATTCTGAACATAACAAAACCAAAACGGACGCCGGCACGAACGATTCCCTCGGCGAAGAACTTTCCTCTTCCCCCACGGAACGCCGGGATCCCCCTCTGTTCCTTCTTGCGCTGAAGCTGGTCGCCATCGGGATCATTCTCTACGTTTCGCTGAATCATCTGGACAAGATCGGCGGTGCTCTTCAATGGCTGTATTCGGTTTTCAGCCCCCTTCTGACGGGCGTGCTCCTTGCCTTCGTGCTGAACACCCCCATGTGCGCCCTGGAGCGTCTTCTCAGCCGGATTTTTGCGTATTTCGGGAAAACGCCACGCAAACGGCTGATATCCACTCTTGCCCTCACCCTCACCTTCCTCATTGCCATTCTCATCATCGTGCTGATCGGCAATACCATCATCCCCCAGGTGATCGATTCACTCACGGGCATCATCCAGAAGGTGCAGAACAACCTGCCCCGGTATATTGAAATGCTGACGGAGTTGGAGCGGTTCGGCGTTGACACCGATTCCCTGGCTGAGTGGATTTCCTCCATTGACCTGAACGCCATCATTCAGAAGATCACCGACAACGCCATGAGCATCATCGGCACTGTGGCATCCAGCGCTACCTCCATTGTCACGTGGCTCTTTACTGCCATCACCGCCGTGGTATTCGCCATCTATATTCTGGCAAACAAAAAGGTGCTGGGCGAACAGCTTTTCAAAATCGGCTACGCCTACGGTAAAAAATCCATGGTGGACAAGGCGGGGGAAATCTGCGCCATGACCGCCAAAACCTTCTCCCAGTTCATCAGCGGACAGTGTCTTGATGCCTGCATCCTCGGCATTCTCTGCTTCATCACCATGACCATTTTCCGCTTCCCCTATGCCCTCGCTATCTCCGCCCTCATCACCGTCACAGCGATCATTCCCTACATTGGCGCGTTTCTGGGAGTTGCCTTCGGGGTGCTTCTCATGATTCTGGATGACCCCATCCGGGCGCTGTTGTTCGTGGTGCTGTTCATCGTGGTACAGCAGATCGACAACCACCTGATCTATCCCCGTGTGGTGGGGAATTCCGTGGGTCTCCCCGCCATCTGGACCTTTGCGGCGGTCATCGTAGGCGGCGGCGTCTTCGGCGTGGTGGGCATGGTGCTGTTCATCCCCCTGTTCTCCGTGGTTTACACCCTCATCCGCTCCAACGTCCACAACCGGCTCACGGAGCGGGGCATTTCGGTGGACTCCTTCCATTCCGAGGAGGACGAGCCCTGTGACGGTGGAAAAGGCTTCGATTTCTCCGGTCTGAAGGAAAATCTCGGCAAGCTGGAATCCTCCTTCCTGGGCTGGCTCCGGGGGAAAACCGACCGGAAGAACGACTCCGATGGCGACAAAGACGACAAAACGGGGGAATAAAGAAAAAACAAGTCCCAATTCGCCAAAGTGTTCCCGACACCTGCCTGTGTCGAACAAACCCGTAGGGGCGCATCACGATGCGACCGCTTCAAGCGATTTATGCCTGCAGAACGGGCGATTCGTGAATCGCCCCTACGAATTTGACGCCCGAATGCAAGTTCATCATTGCGGGAACACATAAGGAAATTGGGAGAAAAACAATAACGAAGCAAGGAGGACAAAAGCGTGAGAAAGAAAATCGCCTTATGGATTGCCCTCAGCTGTGTCATTTGTCTCGGAATTGCGATGTGGATCTACCTCACTCCCACTCCCTTTGAGGGAACGGGTGTTACGTGGAACGCGCAAGGCGAAGAGATCTCGATCACCGTCAAGCTGGAGGAGCGTCGGTTCCTCTGGAAGCCCACGGTACTGCGGGGCAGCATCCAGTGGAACGGAATCGAATACGTAGATATGCATCAATATGGGCTTGACCCGTACGATGACGCCGGATTGATTCTCTCGAATCTCAAGGCGAAGTTCCATGGACCGGGTCTGAATTTGTTCTATTGCACGAACTCCGATGTATTGCTTAATTCCATCCTTGTCATTCGAGATTACAGCATCAAGGATGGAACGATAGAGATTCAGAATGGCACCATCACGCACACCATTCATATGGTAGAATAGACAAATCCTTCGCTCAGAAGGAAACTCTTGACAAGTACAGCTGTTCTATGATGTCATCAATATGGAAAAAGACCCCCCAACGAAACAAGGAGGATCCGGAACATGAGAAAGAAAATCGCCTTATGGATTGCCCTCAGCTGTGTCATTTGTCTCGGAATTGCGATGTGGATCTACCTCACTCCCACTCCCTTTGAGGGAACGGGTGTTACGTGGAACGCGCAAGGCGAAGAGATCTCTATCACCGTCAAGCTGGAGGAGCGTCGATTCCTCTGGAAGCCCACGGCACTGCGCGGCACCATCGTATGGGACGGAATCGAATACGCCGATGAGAAGCAATGTGGAATGGAAACAGAAGACGGTGTGCATTTCTTCTACAACCACACCACCACAGACCGGATCGAAATGTTTTCCGATTTCATCCGGGTTCTCAACTACAGCATTCCAGCCGGCACCATGTATATTCTGATGGAATCCGGCTCGTACGTCTTCGAAATCACCAAATAATCAAAAAGCGTATGCTCGCAAAGACGAAAAATCTCGTCCAGGCGAACATACGCTTTCGTTT
>JAZSQX010000038.1:0-7014 GCA_045538235.1 Eubacteriales bacterium | reverse complement strand
GTCAAGGGCGGCGTCGGCAAGATTATCGAATACACCGGGGAAGGGGTGAAAACTCTCTCCGTACCCGAACGGGCAACCATTACCAACATGGGCGCGGAGCTGGGTGCTACCACTTCCGTATTCCCCTCGGATGATGTGACCCTGTCCTTCCTCAGAGCACAGGGAAGAGAGAACGTGTGGGTGCCCATGGCGGCGGATGCGGATGCGGAATACGACGAGCACATCGTCATCGATCTCTCCACGCTGGAACCCATGGCGGCTTGCCCTCACTCTCCCGATAACGTGAAATCCATCAAGGAAATCGGTCCGATGAAGATCGATCAGGTCTGCATCGGCTCCTGCACCAACAGCTCTCTTCTCGATATGCTGAAGGTTGCCTATATTCTGGACGGCAAGACGGTACATCCCGACGTGTCTCTGGCAGTTTCTCCCGGCTCCAAGCAGGTTCTCAACATGATGGCGGAAAACGGGGCGCTCTCGAAGATCATCGACGCCGGTGCCCGTGTGCTGGAATCCGCCTGCGGTCCCTGCATCGGCATGGGTCAGTCTCCCAACTCCGGCGGTATCTCCCTCCGTACCTTCAACCGGAACTTCGAAGGTCGAAGCGGCACCCGGGACGGACAGATCTACCTGGTTTCACCCGAAGTGGCGGCGGCTTCTGCGGTAGCGGGTTATCTCTGCGATCCCAGAGAGCTGGGCAATATGCCTGCCTTCACCCTTCCTGAAAAGTTTACCATCAACGACAATATGATTACCCTTCCCGCCTCTCCCGAGGATGCGAAGAACGTGGAAATCCTCCGCGGTCCCAATATCAAGGAATATCCGAAGACGGAACCCCTTCTTGACAGCCTCCGGGCGGAATGCTCCCTCAAGGTGGGTGACAACATCACCACCGACCACATCATGCCCGCAGGCGCGAAGATTCTGCCCCTCCGTTCCAATATTCCCGCCATCTCCCGCCATTGCTTCGCTGTGTGCGATGAAGCATTCCCCGAGCGTGCTCTTTCCCTCGGACGTAGCATCATTGTGGGCGGAAGCAACTACGGTCAGGGCTCTTCCAGAGAACACGCCGCACTGGCACCCCTCTATCTGGGAGTCAAAGCAGTGCTGGTGAAGTCTTTCGCCCGGATCCACCGCCAGAATCTGGTGAACGCGGGCATCATTCCGTTGGAATTTGTGAACGAAACCGATTACGCCGGCATTGACCAGGGCGACGTGCTGTCCCTGCCCGAACTGAAACAGGAACTGCTGGACGGCGGGATCGTGACGGTGCAGAACGAAACCAAAGGAACCACCTTCCAGACAAAGTGCGAGTTGAGTGAAAGAATGAAAGAAGTCATCCGCTGCGGCGGGCTCCTCGAATACACCAAGGAAACGCTGAAATAAACCGAAGAGCCGAAAGGAGAACGAAAATGGAAAAAATTAAAATGACTACCCCCATCGTGGAAATGGATGGGGATGAAATGACCCGTGTGATCTGGCAGTGGATCAAGGACATTCTGATTCACCCCTACGTGGATCTGAAGACGGAATACTATGACCTGGGGCTCGAATACCGCGATGCCACGGGTGACCAGGTGACCGTAGATTCCGCCAAAGCGACGAAGAAATACGGGGTTGCGGTGAAATGTGCCACCATCACCCCCAACGCCGCACGTGTGGAAGAATACAATCTGAAAGAAATGTGGAAGTCCCCCAACGGTACCATCCGCGCCATTCTGGACGGCACCTGCTTCCGGACTCCCATTATTGTAAAGGGAATCACCCCCTACATTCCCACCTGGACGAAGCCCATCACCATCGCCCGCCATGCTTACGGCGACGTGTACAAGAATACGGAACTCAGAGCGCCGGCTCACTCCAAGGTAGAACTGGTCTGCACCGATGAAAACGGAGCGGAAGTTCGTGCAACGGTGCACCAGTTCGGCGAATCTGCCGGTATTGTGCAGGGGGTACACAACGTAGATGCATCCATAGAAAGCTTTGCGCGCAGCTCTTTCAACTATGCGCTGGATGCGAAGAAGGATCTTTGGTTTGCCTCGAAGGACACCATCTCCAAGACCTATGACCATCGCTTCAAGGACATCTGGCAGGAGATTTACGACAACGAATACAAGGCAAAGTTTGAGGAAGCGGGGATTACCTATTTCTACACCCTCATTGACGATGCCGTTGCCCGTGTGATCCGCAGTGACGGCGGCTATATCTGGGCGTGCAAGAACTACGACGGCGACGTGATGAGCGACATGGTGGCATCCGCTTACGGAAGCCTTGCCATGATGACCTCCGTCCTCGTTTCTCCCGATGGCAAGTACGAGTACGAAGCCGCTCACGGTACGGTGCAGAGACATTACTACAAGTACCTGAAGGGGGAAGAAACCTCCACCAACAGCGTTGCTACCATCTTTGCCTGGACGGGCGCGCTGAGAAAACGGGGCGAGTTGGACGGCATCGATGAGTTGGTGGCGTTCGCCAATGAACTGGAACGGGCGACCATCCAGACCATCGAAGACGGCGTGATGACGGGCGACTTGTTCCTCCTGTCGAAGTTGGAAAATAAGAAGAAGGTCAACACCAAGGAATTTTTGGAAGCGATTGCGGAGCGGATTCAGTTGGCATAAGGAAACGGACGATGGAGACACCGGATCACGGACTATGGCGTCAAGGCGGATGTGGAATTTCTGCAAACGGGAGAAATCCAGGCGGTCTTGGATCTTCGCCGGGATAACGGCGGCAAAGTGATCATTCCGGCGGGCGTTTTTTCGGGCAGCCAGCCTGCGGATGTGGTCCGACACGACTCTGTATCTGGAAAACGTGCAGATCCGCAGTTTGAATCGGATTTCCAACATCAAACCGTCCGCGGAAGAGCCGCTGCATCTGATCTTCGATGGTGTAACGGTGACATTCCGGGAAAATGCGGTGAAACCCCTTGCCATCGTGGACGAAAATGCCCCTTATCTGACCGTGACAAAACACTGAGAAAACCCAAACAATTGCATAATTGGGAATGTACCCATATAAAAACTGTCTCAATTCCACAACGGAACGAGACAGTTTTTGTATTGTATGGAAATTAGATGTGATCCGCTTCTTCCAAGTGAATCGGCAGAGGGAAAAGCGGAGCGAGGGCGGGGGGAAGCTGCCGGCGGTAGGGGGAATACAGCCCAAAGAAGAACTGCATGGCGTCCAAATGAGTAAGCTCCATCATCCCACTCGGCAAAACAGCGGGGACGGGAATCTCTTCCACGGAAGCGGTACCATTTTCCACAGTAAGGCGCAGGCAGGTGTCACCTGCGTACCCGTGAATCAGAACGGACAGAGTGCCTTTGGCAGCGGGGTACGCTTCCGCCTGGATGGGGAGAATGGCGGAGAGCACGTTCCGATAATTCAGTATATTGAACGAATACGTGATGCCGAGGGAGGCATTCTCGCAAAGTTTCATGCCGGCATCGATCATGGGACGGTTCCAGGAGGGAACGATCAGCGTCACCTTGCCCCGGCTTGCCACGTAGGCGCGGATGGTATCGTTGAAATCCGCCATGTCGGTGAGGGTCAGTTCCTTAAGGGAATTCAAGAAGTACCCCACGCATACACCGTTCTTTATCACCGCCCAAAGGGGAGTGGCGCTGGAAGCGAAGGAACAGCAGATATCGTAAAAATCTTTCCGATCCCGCACCGTGTGGATGAGACGGGATGCTTGCATAGCGGCAATGGGATCCAGAAGTTTCGCCTCTTCTTCCTTTACCGGGTGCAGTTCTACTGTGGGAGCGGGCGCATCCCGGAAAATGTGACGGAGATTGGTGGGGGTGATGTTTATGTGATAGTCCGAGCCCAGGTGATCGTAGCCGAAGTAGTGATAGCGCTGACGCTGACCGCCAAGAGCAGAAAAGTCGATGCCGTCTTCCAGCATTCCCTTCAGCGCCATGTTCATACAGTCCTTCATGTATCCCTTGCCGCGTGCATAGGGGTGAACCGCTACGTTGCCGATGCCACGGCAGGTTAGCTTCTTTCCGCCAAAGGAAACGGTGGATTCGAAGGCTCCCACGGCGGCTTTCAGTTTTCCGTTTTCCGTCACCACGTAATTGTGGTAAGTGGGGTCGGCTTCTTTTTTATATAGCTTTGGAAGGATTTTCTTGAAATCAGAGGAGTTTCCGTCAAATCCGAACACGTAGTTGAGAAAGTCCATGAGATCGTCGTACATCTCAGGGGTTCCTCTCCCTTTATAAATGACAGGACTCTTCATATGGTACCTCCGGTATTAGGAATTGGCGGAAACCGCATGGCAGAGGAAGGCGTCTTTCCACCGGGCGGCGAGAGGGGGATACACTTGACGGCACACCGTTTCATCGGAATACAGGGCAAAGACGGAGGATCCGCTTCCGCTCATCAAAACGGCATCAGCACCGTGATCTTCGAAGAATCGGCGCAGATCGGCAATCTCTTCGTAGGCGGGAAGAATGGCGCTCTCGAAGGAATTGTGCAGTTTCTGGGGAAGGCGCCCTTCGCTGAGAGGAAGAATCACGTCCTGTGCCGTTTGTGCGCCAGAATCCGGGCATTCATCCAGCCGCCGATAGGCTTCCGGCGTGGAGATGCCGACTTTCGGCGTGGCGACGAGAATGTGGTACGATGGCGTGGGAATTTCCACGGGGGTCAGAATCTCGCCGATCCCGGTGCAGAGGCAGGTACCGCCCATCAGGCAGAATGGAATATCCGCTCCCACTGTGTGACCAATGGTGCAGAGAGTGGGGAGATCCAGATGGGTTTCGTAGAGCGTGTTAAGCAGGCGAAGAACCGCCGCGCCGTCTGCCGATCCCCCTCCGAGCCCCGCCTGGGATGGAATGCGCTTTTCAATATGAAGGGCGACGGCGTATTCGGGGATACCGCAAGTCCGAAAAAACGCACGGGCGCATTTTGCCGCGATGTTCCCCTCGTCCGTGGGAATGGAGGGGTCGGTGCAGGTGATGGTGACGGTCTGTTCCGGGGAATCCGCCAGCCGCTCCGCCGTTACGGTATCCGAGAGGGAGATGGACTGCATGACGGATTCCAGATTGTGATACCCGTCCGGCCGGCGATCCAGCACTTTTAGAAACAGATTGATTTTGGCATAGGCTTCCGCTTTCCGTATGGTCATATCCGCACCTCAGTGAATCAGTTTGATCAGGGGATTCTGCCAGGTGTCGATGGCACCGATGGGGCACAGCTCCTGACAACAGTAACAGCGAATGCAGTTTTCCCTGTGGATGACGGCGCGCTTTTTCTTCCCAGCTTTTTCTACCGTGATGGTGTGTTTCGGGCAGGAGGTGACGCATTTTCCACAGCCAATACAGCGGGTTTTGCTGACAGCGGGGCGGGATTCAAAGAATTTCGCCAGCCGTCCGCCAAACAGGTGGGGAAGCGAACGCAGAAACCGCCCGGCATCCGTATCCGGGGGAAGAAAATCGAAGGTGGGAACCGCCGTCAGTCCCAGCAGAGGAATGTCATCCGCTGAGCGAGGCATGAGTCCCCGTTCTGCTGCGTCGTTCAGATGGAGCACGGTGCCTTCCCGCTTCATCACCCGTTCTGCCACGACATCCAGAGCAAAGGGCGAACGGGAAGCCAGAATCAGCCCGGTTTTCTTGGGAATGCCGTGGGAAGGTCCGTTCCCCTCCATGGAGACGACGGCATCGCACAGGGCGATAAAGGTCTTGTTTTCGGTGATATAGGAGGCGAGATCCACCAGCATTCCGGAAAAATCCGCGATTTCGGGGAAGTTTGAATGCATTTCAAATTTCTCAATGCCGGGAATGATTCCGAACAGGTTTTTTGTGGCGCAGGTCATCCCCGTGAGAGAATGGGTTTTGAGCCGACAGAGATCCACGATAACATCCGCTTCATAAACCGGGGTGATGGCGTGGAAGGAATGCACCTTTTTGCCGCTGTACGACACGGTCTTCCAGGTGAAATCGTCATTGAGATGGATTCCCTCATCCGCCAGGGGTGCCAGCTCACAGGTACGGTACACCATGGAAAGAGCGGCGGCGTTGTAGGGACCACCGGGGGAATCGGCAACGGTGACGGAGGCAGCACCCAGTTCTTTCATCAGGCGGGCTGCGGCACGGACGAAGGCGGGATGGGTGGTGGCACCGCAGTCGGGCTGTTTTGCCAGCACCAGATTGGGCTTGAGCAGTACCGTTTTGCCACGGATTTCTTCCTCAGAGAGGGAGAGTGCGGCGAAGGCTTCTTTGAACAGAGTATACAGTACGTCGGGATCGTAGGTATCGCACGCTGCGGCGAAAACGGAGAGGGGGAGGGGATATTCGGTCATATGGGTTCCTTTCGCTGAAAGAATTTCACTTTGCACCATTATACCACGAAGCGGGCGTTTCGTCAAGAATTCCGAAAGAATGGAGCCAAAAGTGGGCTGTTGTAACGGGGAAAGAAAAACTGCCGCCCTCGGCAATAACCGAAAGCGGCAGATGAAATTATCTGAAATTAGCCCAGTCTCTGCTCGAGCGCAGCCAGTTCTTCCTTCAGTTCTGCAGGAACGCGATCGCCAACCTGTTCATAGAACGCCTTGATGTTGGCAATATCTTCCTTCCAGCTTGCAACGTCAACGGAAACAAGATCGCGGATGGTGTCGATGGTGATGCCTTCCAAATCTTCAATGTTGATGTCTTCTGCCTTGGGAACGTAGCCGATGGGCGTGAGATCTGCGTCCACGGTGCCTTCGCAGCGAGCGAGGATCCAGAGAAGGACTCTCATGTTGTCGCCGAATCCGGGCCAGATGAAGTTGCCTTCGTCATCGGTGCGGAACCAGTTGACGTGGAAGATCTTCGGAGCATTGGGAATCTTCTTGCCCATTGCGAGCCAGTGAGCAAAGTAGTCTCCCATATCGTAGCCGGCGAAGGGACGCATTGCCATGGGGTCACGGCGAACGACGCCAACGGCACCGGCAGCAGCAGCGGTGGTTTCGGAAGCCATGATGGAGCCTACGAAGGTACCATTCTGCCAGGAGGTGGACTGATATACCAGGGG
>JAZSQX010000211.1:0-2393 GCA_045538235.1 Eubacteriales bacterium | reverse complement strand
AAGAAGAAATGAAGGACGCTGAATAATTCAGTTTCCCACGATCCAATAAGCAACGGGGCGATCCATTGGGTCACCCCGTCGTTTGGTTTTGCGGGGGAGGGGACAATTTTTTCGAAAAATTCAAAAAATCTCTTGACATTGACCTTGGGTAAAATGCTATACTGCGGCTGAAAGGAGCTGATTGCCATGCGAATGAAGGAAATTTGCGAGAGAACGGGGCTGACGGACCGTGCCGTGCGGCTGTATATCGAGGAGGGACTTCTCGCACCACGGGAAGAGGTGAGCTATACCGGCAGGCGTTCCCTCATTTTTTCCGAGGAAGACGCGGCGGTGCTGTCTGCCATTGCGGTTTTGCGGCGCGCGGAATTTTCCCTCTCGGACATTGGACTGATGCAGAAAAGCCCGGAGCGGATCGGGGAAATTCTGACCGCACACCGGGAACGTCTTGCGGAGGATATCGCCGTCCGGCAGAAGATTTTAGCGGCGCTGGAAGAAATCGGCGATCCCGACGGGATGGACTGCCGGGGACTCGCCGATGCCATGGCGCGACCGGCTTCTGAAAAAATCATACCCAAGGAGGATTCTACTATGAGATTCCAAGACGTTACCCAAATTGTGCGGCGGAGGATTCCGTCCCTCGTGGCGCTTCTGTGCCTGCTGATCGGTGGGGGAGGGCTGTTCCCCTGCATCATCCGCACCCTGTTTGCTTCCATCGATGTCCAGATGGGAGGCGGATACCAGATCCGTTATGCCTTCTCTGCCGCGGCGCTGGGGGAGGGATGGTCCCTTCTGCTGACGATGTTGTGCCTGATCGGGGGCGCGGTTCTGTGCTTCTGCCATATCGTGACGGGACGGCGGGGCTGTCTGATGGCGGGCGGCGGACTGGTGCTGCTGGCTGGAGTGCTTCTGCTGGTGCTTCCCGAGCCGCTGAATGCCGATTTGTTTTTCCACGAATTTCTGGGATACCGGTTCTCGGTGTTCTGGGAAATTTTCGGATACACGGAAGCGTGGTTTGACGTCGTGATCCGGGCGCTGAAATTCGTCCCCATCATCGCATCCCTCGTCTGCATGGGCGTGGGACTGGCACAGAGAAAAGAAACCGAATGAAAATCTGTGCCGAACAGAGAGATTTTGCGGAAAAACCGTACACTTTTTGTTCAAATTTGAATTTTCAGTAAAATGTACGGGGAGATTCTTGACATTTTGATGGGGGTAGTATATAATGATTGCGTTGCGAAGGCAGTTTTTTCACGGACCTCACAGCACAATATCGAAAGGATATGCCCCTCCGGGCAGTTTCAGACATGAAGAGATTGTTTACAGGGATCCTGGCAGCCGTTCTGATTCTGTCATCCCTCCTGTTTACCTCCTGTTCCATCGACGGAAGCGACCTCTCCCTCCTTCTTAAAAATGCCACGCCCATTACCTTTGATGGCGAAACTGTCACCTGTAATGCCTCTACGGTGTACGTGGACGGCGATAAGGTGTGCATCACTGCGGCAGGTACCTACGTTCTGTCCGGTAACCTCACCGACGGTCAGATTCTGGTGAACTGCGTGGATGCTGGGGTCGTGGATCTGGTTCTCAAGGACGTGACCATCACCAACAACGACAGCGCTTGCATTTACATACGGAAGGCTCAGGAAGCGGTTATTACTGCTTATGAGGGCACGGTCAATACGCTCAACGACGGTTATGTCTACCTGTACGAAGACCCGCTGATGGATGAACCCGACGGCGTCATCTTTTCGAAGGAAGACCTCACCATCAACGGAACCGGGAAATTGATCATCACCGGCAACTACATGAACGGCATCGTCTCGAAGGACGGTCTGACCATTGACGGCGGCGACATTCAGGTGAATTCCCAGCTTCACGCCATCAAGGGCAAGGACTATCTGGTGATCAACGACGGGAACATCCTTGTCAATGCTCTCGGCGACGGCATCAAGACCACTAACATCGAAAACGAACTGGTGGGATATCTGGAAATCAACGGCGGTTCTCTGGACATCTATGCGGAGGATGAAGCGGTTCAGGCAGCTGTTGCGGCTCGCTTCAACGGGGGACTGGTCGACATCCGCTCTCTCAACAACGGTATCCGCTGCGCCCGCGTGGTGGAATTCAACGGCGGTGAAGTGCACATTGACGCGGCGGACGTTGCCATTGATACCCCTGCTGTGCTGGTGGAAAAGTGCAACGTGACCATCAACGGCGTGCCCTACGTTCCCCCGACTCCCGTTGCGGAATAAGAAATCCTCGCAAAACGAGCATAGTCAGTAAGTTTTGATCAAACTTTTCCAAAAATTTGCGGGTTTTTAGGGCAGCGCCCTGAATCGATCTGCGCCGGAGTTCACATAGTGAACTCCCATCGAAACACCCAAGACTTGCAA
>JAZSQX010000045.1:0-5113 GCA_045538235.1 Eubacteriales bacterium | reverse complement strand
ACGTATCATCCGTCGCGCATACGGGAACACCCAGAAGAACGGCGACAAGCGGGTCGGGTTGATGGACGGAAGTGAATTTTTCGCCGGGGATCTTCGCAATGCCTGTACCGTAGACGGCGTTCACCCCAATGATCTGGGATTCTGGCAGATGGCAGAGCACATTGGAAAAGCCGTCAAGGAAGCACTGGCAATGGGGAACGGATAACGAATCAAGCGGCACCCCAATGAAATCACAAAAGGCTGTCCTCTCTGTGTCATAACAGATCGGGACAGCCCTTTTTCATACTTGATTATTCGCTCAGCATCTCGCTGACGTGGTTGCCGTACAGGTCAATGAGAACGGCACGGTCTTCCTTATTCACATTCCAGATTCGGGATTCATCCCAGGTGAAGTCCCCCGCTCTGGCAGCCCCAATGCAGGAAACCGTGATTTCCTGTCCAGCGGCAATGACGGCATCCTTTGGGAACATGAACAGCTCCCTGCCCGCCTCCGAGAAGAGGAACCAGCCGGAAATGTCCACCGGATCCACTCCCGTATTTTGGATCACGGCTACCTGATCGTTCTTGGAAACGGAGGTAAACACCACGTCGTATTCGTAGGGCTCATGCTGCACATCTTCCACGGAAACGGAACCATTCTTTCCTATGGTGAAAAGATACCCAACGTCCGATTCATCCGTGATATACAGCTTCGCGCCTGCGTTCAGAATCGCATTCCGCACGCTCTTTTTGGCGGTGCTGTCGTCTTCCTCCCGATCGGTGGTGATGACAGCATACTTGGGCTTGGCAGCATCCAGAAAGGCGTTGGATGTGGCGTCCTTCTTGCCGTGGTGCCCCACTTTGAGAATATCGCACTTGACGTTCACACCGGCATCCATAAGACTCCGCTCCTCATCATAGAGCATATCCGCCGCCAGAAGAGTCGTTACGCCGTTCACCTTCAGCCGGAGTACCATGGAGTTGTTGTTTTCTTCCTTAGCATCGTACACCGTCGGTCCCAGCACCTCAAAATAGGCACCCTCCGCCACCTGTACCACGGCACCGGGATCCAGTGTTACCCGCTCTCTGTACCCCGTGATGGTGTCGAATTTCGTCCACTCCCGGGTGATCGTTGAGGTGTAAATGGTGTCGATTTCATAAAGATTCGCCAGGAAGCGATAGCCCCCCACGTGATCGTTGTCCGTATGGGTGAAAAACAGACCGTCCAGTTTTTTCGCGCCCATATAATTGAGCGCCGCTACGATCATAGGGGGAGAAGCAGAGGTTCCGGTGTCGATGAGGTAGAAAGAATCGTTGAGATTCACAATAATGGCATCCGCCTTTCCCGCATTGACAAAGAGAATCCGCAAATCGTGCTCACCGGAAATCTCGATATTTTTGTAATCCTCCAGAAACGCCCGGTCTTCCCGTCCCGGAATCGTGGGAACGTACGCGGGATTCTGCACCGGATCGGTTTCTGCCTGGCTCTCCGAGGGAGTTTCGGTGGGATTGCCGGGGGTATCGGTTCCGCAGGCGGTCAGAAAGACAGTGAGCATCAGCAGAACAAAAAAATCCGTCAGTTTTTTCAAGAATCGCATTCCTCCATATTTTTGATACATTTGGTCGCGGCAATTTGCTGTTTTTCTGTCACCGGATCGGTTCATCATCCAAAAAACAATGAATTTTCGTTTCAAATCCGTTTTCCCTCAAAAAAACAAAAACGGATAAAAATTGTCCTCTTCTTTTTCCGATTGGACGACGATGGAGGTGGAGGTAACGCCGTTTTTTCCAGGGTGCGCTTTGCATCCCACCGATCCAGTCCCATCCAGTTGCTCGATGCCGCGGAGCCCATACTCAGCCCCCGCCTTTACCCGATCGAGCCTGTTGCCGGAAAACCATCCTCCCACTTCCAAAAATTTCATGTTCGTTGTCCTTTTAGAAAGGGACTTGTCTTGATTCGTATTTTACAAGAAATCGTCGCCGCTGTCAAGGGGCATTCGTGAATTTTTCAAGAACAAACGGCAAATCTTCCCCAGTTTCTGCCTTTTTGATCCGTTCCCTACTTTTCAAATCGCCAACCGTTTCCAATTTGCCGATTCTGCGGGATTTTTTCCATGGAATCCCTTGCAAAGGAGGGGCGATCTATGTTATAATATATAGTAATTCAGTATGCAATTTCCCCTTGACCCACCCTTGTCTCTGCGATATAATGTAGGTATAACGCAAAACAAGGAAGGTTCTCATGAACAAATCGCTGAATCGTCTGTTTCTTCATCTGACAGCCGGTGTTCTTTCTTTACTCACCGCAGGCAGCATTCTGATCTGGTGGGAAACCGCTCGGATGCAGGGATGTCTTTCCTGCGCCATGATCCGCTACCACTCGGTTCCCTATATGACAGAGCATATTCTCTGCGGCATGGTGCTGTATCTGGCATTTTCCGTAGCGATCGCAAAAATCTGTCCCGGCGCCCTGTATGATGGAGAATCATCTTGTAAAAAATAAAAGGAGACATTCATGGAGGATTTGCAATTCGCCCAAACGCTCCGCCGATACGGAATGGACACCCTGCTGGCAGAGGCGTCGGCGGTACTCGTTGGCTTTTCCGGCGGCGCGGATTCCTCCTGCCTGCTCCATTTGCTGAACAAAACGATGGAAGGAACCAACACCCGTCTTTTCGCCGCTCATGTACACCACGGAATCCGCGGGGAAGAAGCAGATCGGGACGAAGCCTTTTGCCGCGCGGAATGCGAAAAGCTGGGGATTCCCCTCTATGTTCGCCGGGTTGACGTTCCTGCCCTTGCACAAGAATCCGGTCGTGGGCTGGAAGAAACCGCCCGGGACGTTCGCTACCAGTTCTTTCACGAGATCGCCCAAGAACTGTCCACACCGGATCATCCCGCCCTCATCGCCACCGCCCACAACGCGGACGACAATCTGGAAACGGTGCTCTTCCATCTGCTCCGGGGAAGCGGAACCCACGGGCTCTGCGGAATCACCCCGATTCGTGACGGACGGATTCTGCGTCCCCTGATTGCCGATGATGCCGCCTCCATCCGCCGCTGGTGTGAAGAAAACGGCATCCCCTACGTCACCGATAGCACCAACGGGGACACGGACTACACGCGGAATCTCATCCGAAACCGCATTGTCCCTCCTATGCGGGAAATCGTCCCCAATCCAGCGGCAGCCGTCAGCCGATTGACGTCCCTGCTCCGGATGGACGATGCCTATCTGGAAGCCGAAGCGCGGTCTTACTGGCAGCCGGGCAGCCGGGTTGTCTCCCGCCGTCTTCTGAAGCAGCTTTCCCCCGCAATCAGTACACGGATCCTCCGGATGTTCCTCGATGAGGCGTCGGATGGAGAAGCATCCCCCGGTGAAAAGCACATCCGTCAGCTGCTGGATCTGGCAGTGAGCGAAAAAACCGGCTTTTCCTGCCCTCTTCCCGGAAGCATCCCCGTTGTCGGCACCCGGAACGAACTCCGTATACGGAGGGAAAGTGACAAGTCGGAAAACCTGCCGGAAAAGTCCTTCCGGTATCCCGAAGACGGTGCGGTGTTTCGAAACGAGCTCTGTGCGGTGTATTTTTCACAAAGTGATCACAGCCATCACCGGGAAATCGTGGGGGATGATGAAAATATTTACAAATTATCAATACCCATGTCGTTCCGATTTGATACAATATCAAACGGAGTTCAAATCCGATCAAGATGCCCTGGCGATGCCTATCGCTTTGGCGGCATGACACGACGCATCAAGAAACTATTTATTGAAAAAAAACTCTCCCAGACTGAGAAGGCTCTTCTCCCCATCCTTTGTGACGCGAGCGGCATTCTCTGGATTCCGGGATTTCCCCCACGTGACGGAACCGCGTATCAGCCGGGTGACACAGGTCCCCGCCTCGACGTGATCTGCCGCTTTTACGACGCCATTCCCCTAATTTGACAGCCCATGACAACCAATGGAGGTATCATCATGCACGCATCCATCCTGGAACAAGACATCGAACGGATCCTCGTTTCGGAAGAAGAAATCGATCGGATCACCTCGGACATTGCCGCCGCCATCAGCCGGGATTACCGGGACTCGAAGCGGCTTCTTCTGCTCTGCATCCTCAAAGGGAGTGTGGTCTTCATGGGAGAACTCATGAAGAAGGTCACCATTCCCGTACAGATTGATTTTATGAAGGTTTCGTCCTATAAAGGCGGAACGGTTTCCTCCGGTCGGATCAACATCATTCTGGATCTCCATCGCAGCGATCTGTCCGAGTGCGATATTCTCATCGTAGAGGACATCATTGACAGCGGACGCACTCTGTCCTATCTCTCGGAATATCTCCGTCTGGGCGGCGCGCGCTCTGTGAAAACCTGCACCCTGCTCGACAAGCCCTCCCGCCGGGAAGTGGAATTTACACCCGATTACCGGGGACTGGAGATTCCCGACGAGTTTGTGGTGGGTTACGGACTCGATTACGACGAAGAATACCGGGCGCTGCCTTTCATCGGCGTGCTCAAGCCCGAAATCTATACAAAATAACATCATTCCAAGGAGGAGATCATGAAGAACGGCTTCAAGATCGCAATATTCTACATTGTTCTGATCGGTGTCATTCTGATCGCAACCGCTTCCCTGTGGAGTTCCATTCCCCAGGAAGAACTGGTATACAGTGACGTCATTTCCCTGTTCCGGAACGAGCAGGTCAAGCAATTCACCGTGAATGAGGACAACAACCTGACCATGGCGATCCGCGTGACACTGCCCGACGGCACCGAAGGAGAAACCTTATACACATACGAGCTCCGCAGTCTGGATCTCTTCATCCATGATCTGGGCGAGCTCATTGCCGAACAGCATGAAAGAGGGATTATTTCCGACTACGACTATCCGCCGCCGTACGATATTCCCTGGTGGGTATCCCTTTTGCCCTACGCCATTGTCATCATCCTGCTCATCGCCATGTGGCTCTTTGTGATGAATCAGGCAACGGGCGGCAAGGGCTCGAAGATCAATTCCGTGGGACGGGCAAAGGCAAAACTCATCACAGCGGACACCGCGAAAGTCTACTTCAAGGACGTGGCGGGAGCGGATGAAGAAAAAGCGGAACTGGAGGAAATCGTGGAATTCCTCCGCAATCCC
>JAZSQX010000053.1:0-2990 GCA_045538235.1 Eubacteriales bacterium | reverse complement strand
TCCTTGGCTCACAGAACGACATGGCTACGATCCGACTTGTATTCGACGGTACCAGCGCTGTGATGCTGTCCGGGGAAACCGCCATCGGTGCTTACCCCCTTCGTGCCGTCCGCGCCATGGCAAAAATCGCGGAACAGGCGGAGGAGGATGCCTTTGCCATGGATGCCTACTGCTCCATGCGGTACGACATTGACTACACCGACATCACCAACGCCCTGTGCGATGCCGCCTGTACCACCGCCAGCGACACCAAGGCACGTGCCATCATCACCCTCACCACCACGGGACGAAGTGCCCGGCGGATGTCCAAATTCCGCCCCATTCAGCCCGTCGTGGCAGCAACCCCCATGCAGAAAACCTTCCATCAGTTGTCCCTCTCCTGGGGCGTTTACCCCGTCATGTCCCTGAAGCAGGACAATCTGGAAAGCCTCTTCCTTCACGCCATCGACTGTGCCAAGGCACTGGATCTGGTGAACCCCGGCGATCTGGTGGTTATCTCCGCCGGCATCCCCGTTCTCACCCCCGGCAACACCAACATTCTGAAGGTGGAAACCGTTCGCTCCAACGATTAACATCCCACCCGCAAGCCTCACATAAGAAAGGATTTTTCTCATGAAAAAGATCATTGAAGAAATCAGAGGGAGCGCCTCCTCTTATGGTTCCCTTCCCTTCTGGAGCTGGAACGACCGCCTGGAGGAAGAGGAGCTCCGCAAACAGATCCGCGACATGAAAAAACTCGGCATGAGCGGCTTCTTCATGCACGCAAGAGGAGGACTGGAAACCGAATACCTCTCCGACGAATGGTTCGACTGCATCAACGCCTGCATCGACGAGGCGGAAAAGCAGGGCATGGAAGCCTGGTGCTATGACGAAAACGGCTGGCCCAGCGGTTTTGCGGGCGGTGCCCTTCTGAAGGACAAAGCCAATTTCACCGTCGCCATTTCCGAAACATCCGGTCCCTTCCCCTCCCTCCCCGACGAGGACATCGTCGCCGTCTATCAAAAGAACGCCGACGGCACCTTCACCCGCGTCACCGAGGACTGTGGAAATGAGGAATACCTGATTCTCTTCAAGGAATACGACGAAAGCTACGTGGACACCCTGGACGGCTCCATCACGGACAAGTATCTTGCGTTGACCCACGAGGAATACAAGCGCCGCATCGATCCCGCCAAATTCGGTGCCGGTCTCCCCATGCCCGGCTTCTTCACCGACGAACCCCAGTATTACCGGGAGAAGAATCCCTACTCCAACATCCTGCCGAAGGAATTCGAAAAAGCCTACGGCTACAGCATTTATGACGCCCTGCCTGCCATCTTCTTCGATTTTGACGGCGCAGACAAATTCCGTTACGATTACTACTACCTGGTTCACAAGCTGTTTATCAACAACTTTATCAAGAAGGTTTATGCGTGGTGCGAGGCAAACGGAGTCGCCCTCACCGGACACGCGGTGGAAGAATCCTCCCTCGGCGGACAGATGATGTGCATCGGGGGCGTGATGCCCTTCTACCAGTACGAAACCATCCCCGGCATCGACTACCTTGCCCGCAACATCGCCTCGGATCTGGCACACAAGCAGCTCGGTTCCGCCTGTGCACAGCTTGGCAAGAAAAAAGCCCTGTCCGAAATGTTCGGCTGTTGCGGCTGGGACGTCTCTCCCACCGAACTGAAGCGGATCGCCGAAGTCCAGTACGTGGGCGGAGTCAACCTCATGTGCCAGCACCTCTACCCCTACTCCGAACGGGGTCAGCGGAAGCGGGACTACCCCCTCCACTACTCCTACCACAACCCCTGGCACGACGCTCTGGCAGAATTTGATTTCTATTTCAACAATCTGGGTGCCACCCTCTCCCGCGGGGAAGAATACGCCCCCATTCTGGTGATCCACCCCATTCACGGCGCATACTGCAAGTACAAGAAGCACCAGCCCCTCGGGGAAATCGAGGATAAATCCTTCGCCCTCTGCCATTTCCTCGGTCAGAATCAGATCCCCTACCACTACGGAGACGAATGGATGATGGCGGACATGGCGAAGGTGAACGGCAAAACCATCTCCGTGGGTCAATGCACCTATGAAGCGGTGATCGTTCCCTTTACGTACTCCCTCGATTCCACCACCGTGGCTCTCTTGAAGGAATTCTCCGACAACGGCGGTAAGATCTACCTCTACGACGGGGTTCCCCCCTACATCGACGGGGCACCCGCAGAAGGACGCCTCGACTGGCTCACCTCCACCATGACCAAAGAAGAGCTTTTTGCCATGCGGGAGGCAGTCATCACCCTGAACGGCGCAAACGTTCCCGGACTGCGCAAAATGACCCGTGTCACCGAAGAGGGTCGCCTCGTTTACATCACCAATATTGATTCCACGCCTCTCACCCCCGTGAAAGTCTCCCTCCCCGCCGGCACTTGGAGTGCGCTGGATATGCATACGCTGGAAACCTTCCCCGTGGTTCAAAAAACGGAAGGAGACCGCACCATCGTGACTCTCTCCTTCACCGACGGACGCTCCTACGTGCTGGTGGAAAACGTCACCGCAGAAGGCGAGGCTTCCTATGCCCTTCCCACCGAGTTCATCCCCGTTCCCGACACCGCGGTACTGGCAGAAAAGCCCGTGAACGTTCTGACTCTCGACACGGCGGAACTTTCGAAGGACGGCGTTCACTACGATGCCCCCCTCGCTCTCATGGGAATCAAGGACAATCTCCTGAAAGAGAAGTACAACGGCACCGTATGGCTCCGGTTTCCCTTTGAAACCGAAACCATCCCCACCTCCCTCCGCCTTGCCGTGGAACCCATGTACCAGTGCATCACCGTCAACGGCACCCCCGTCACTCCGGATCCGGAGGCATGGTGGTTTGACAAATCCTTCGCCACCGCCGATCTGGTTCCTGCGCTCCGGATGGGTAAGAACGAAATCGTCATCGAAGTAAACCACTACCAGCGGGATTACGTGTACTACGTTCTCTACGGCGGCGTCTCCGAATC
>JAZSQX010000137.1:0-7825 GCA_045538235.1 Eubacteriales bacterium | reverse complement strand
TATCCGTCGGACACGTTGATCACGTCGTCCTTCTTTCCCTGACCCTTTACGTCCTGCAATAATACAACTTTCATTTTATACCTCCGTTGACACCGTCGTTTTGATTTTTCCGTGGTGTCGAAAATTTCATGATTTATTTCTTCAGGCAATATGCCCGTCGATGGCTTGTTTCAAGAGGGTTTCCACCTCTGCCATGGTCTTGCCCTTACACTGGACCCCCGCAGAGTCGTAGTGACCACCGCCTCCCAGTTCCTCCACGATCAGCTGGACGTTGATCTGTCCCGAAGAGCGGGCGGATACGTGAATGGTATTCTCAATCTGCACCAGCACGAAGGAAGCCTGCACCCCTTCCACCATGAGAAGACTGTCCGCCGCCTTTGCCGCCATGATGCGGTCGTTGCCGTCGGAATCCTCCACAAAAGTGAGGGCGCACACATCCCGGTAAATCTCCACGTTCCGGCGGAATTTGATCTCCCGGCGGTAGTCGGAAAAGCTTTCCCGGAACAAAGACTGCACCGCCGCGGGATTGGCACCATGTCCTCTCAGATACATCGCCGCGGAGAAGGTACGGGTACCGGTATTTTTCGTGAACTGCTTGGTGTCGAGAGCAATCCCCGCCAGCATGACACTGGCTTCCGCAGAGGTGAGTTCGTCCCCACTCAGCACCTGTTCCAGCATTTCCGCCACGATTTCACAAGTAGCGGAGGCGGAGGGCTCGATATATTCCACGTCCGGCGCTTTCTCGAACTCGGACATTTTCCGGTGATGATCGATAACCGCCAGTTTTTCCGTGCGGTATGCCAACTCCGGCGCTTCCGTATTGGCGAGATTGTTCACGTCGGACACAATCACCAGCGTTCCCGTTTCCAGAAGATCCAGCGCCGTGTCCGCTCCGATAAAGACACCATCGAAATCCCGATCCCCCGCCAGCATATCCCGGCATCCCATGAGATTCCGATCCGCCATGTCGATGACCACGTTCACCCGGGCACCACAGTTCATGGCAATCCGCGCCAGTCCCACGCAGGAACCGAAGGCATCGAAGTCCGCCGCACGGTGACCCATGATCAGCACGTTGGATGCCCCGCGGATGGCGGTAATCAGCTCGCCGGACACCACTCTTGCCCGGACGTTGGTTCTCTTCTGGACGCCCTTGCTGATGCCGCCAAAGAAATCCATGGAGCCGTCTCCCTTGATGGCTGCCTGGTCGCCGCCCCGCTGAAGCGCCATTTCCAGCGCCGCGTGAGCCGCTTTTTCCTTATCTTCAAAGGATCCGTGAATGTTGGACACACCGAGGGAGATGGTGAGGGGCAGGTTGTTTTCGCCCACCCTCATGGCACGTACCCGGTCAAGTATGTCGAATTTGCCTGCGATCAGCTCGTCTAACACCCGGCTTCTGGTAACGAACAGATACTTGTCCCGCTCGTATTCCTTGAGAATACCATCGTGCTCATCCGCCCATGTCCGCAGAATCTCGTCGATTTTCGCGGTGGCGGGACGGTACAGCTCGCTGTCGTACTGCATCATTTCATTCAGGTTGTCGATGATGATGTAGCATACCGCCACTTCATCCCCGTTCATCTGTTCTTTCAGTTGTTCCAGTTCCGTGATTTCCGTAGTGACCACCATGGCAAAATCGTCGTCATCGGTTTTGATGTGGCTATACCGCGCCAGGAACGAACGTCCTTCGCAATGGATATGGGCACCGCTGCCCCCCTGATTGCCCCGGATGTCCGCCAGCGTCACGCCGAACAAATCGTACACGGACTCCCCGTACAGTTTATTCCGGGAGGAATGAAGGCTGTCGGTGGCGTTGTTGTACCAGATAATCCGCTCGTCGGCGCCGCAGATGAACACGGGGGCGTTCATTTTCACCACCGCGTCGAACATAATCCGCCCCATCACGGGAGCCAGTGTCTCGTCCCGGGTACGGATATGGTACCGCTTTTCAAGGAGATAGGTCGCCGCGGCGCAAATGCCCAGATACAGCACCAGGCTGATGGCGGCAAACAGGATGGGATGCTGTCCCATCGCCACCGCACCGCCCAAAAAGAGAAGGCAAAAGACCGCTCCCAGAAGGAACACCATCACCGTCTCCGGTCGGAACCGGCGCAGATCGTTTTTTTGTTTTCCCGTCTTAGACATAGAATTCCACGAACCTTTCGTCGTTTTCTGATTTTATGAGAAACGCGTCACGCCCCATCCCGCCGGCGAGGATACGTCTCTTTCAGAACCCGTATCGCCCCGACAAAGGACAACAGCAGAACAAAGGGAGTAACGCCGAGAATCGCAAAGGCAAGAAGAAGAAGGATCACGCTGAGCAGACGCTCATGGGTCACGTAATAGAGTTTTTCTCGGAGGAACCACGCCGCAGTCCGCACCCCTATGAAACAGCACGGCAATGCCAGAATCCACAGGATGCTGAGAAACGCGGTATGGAGGAGGGGATGCTTTTCCGTCTGGATAAACAGGGTGAGGAGCACGGAACCAAGATACACCGCCGCATACGCAAAGGGGACGGTGAACACCTCCGTTTTGGGGAAAAATACCTCCTCGCAGTCCAGGATGCGGAGAAGCTGTCGGGTGAGAAATTCCGTCACCCAGCCGAAGAGAATGGCGCCCATTCCCAGAAGTGCGGGGAACGAAACGAGAATCTGACGCGCCGTTTCCCGTGCCGCATCCTCCAGAATGGTGACGGTACCGCCCTCCCCTGTGAAAGATGCCATCCTTTCCACCGCCTGCTCCCCGATCCACCGGGGTACTGCCGTCATAAAGGCCTCGAAGAAGGAAGCCGCCCCACCGAATCGAACGAGAATGGCACCCGCCAGTCCCAGTCCCACCGACACCGCCGTCACAGATGCCACGACGCACTGCCGGCGAAAAGGAGAATCGCGGGTGATGAGAGACAAAGCCAATGCGTAGGAAATCACAAGGGAAATCAGCGAAAGAGCAATGGCACAGAAAATGGAGCCGCCAAACAGGAGAATCCCACCGCCGGCAAGAGGCACCGCCAGAAGCGCAAATCCCCGCCGCCAGAGAAGCAGCACCGCCGCAAAAAGCGTAACGGCAAGAGGCAGAAGGGGAATCCCCCACACAGCCGCACCCAGCATCTCGTCCACCGACACCGCCGATGCGGCAGCGGAAAAGCATCGCCCCGCCAAGCCCATGAGAATCCCATAAACCGTGATACACAAAATCACCAGTGGCAAGGGCATTTCCGGCAAATCGTCTCTCCGGTGCAAAACGGCAAAAACCGCCTCAGTCCATCCATCGCGATGACGGCTCATTCTGCACCTCCCCGGGCTGCCCATACCTGCCCCATTTTATGATATTCATCTTATTATATCATATCTCCGCCGAATTATCCACACCTTTTCCGAATTTTTTTGGGAAACGATGGGGGAATCTTTCGAGAAAGTAAGCAAATAGGTTAGGCACTCCGCCATTTTACCAGCCACACAAAAAAATACAGCGCACAAAGTTCAACCAAAACTCTGTACGCTGTACGTCTCGATTCAGCCAACAACATGGCGGCGCAGAAAACCCCTCTAACAAATTGTCAGAAAGTTTTTAGGGGGTTAGGAGTTATGCGTAGCATTACTCCCGGGATCATTTTCAAAAATCTCCCCATCGTTCCCACCCCGTTATCCCTTGATGTTCGACATCTTCAGGAATGCGCGGGTTTTTTCGGATTTGGGGTTGCCGAAGACTTCTTCGGGGGTTCCCATTTCTTCGATGACGCCGTCTGCCATATAGATGATTTTGTCTCCCACACCGCGGGCGAACTCCATTTCGTGGGTCACGACCACCATGGTGCGGTCGGAGTTTTTCAGATCGCGGATGACTCGCAGCACTTCCCCCGTCAGTTCCGGATCCAGCGCCGACGTGGGCTCGTCGAAGCACAGGATATCCGGTGACATGGCGAGAGCCCGGGCGATTGCCACACGCTGGCACTGACCGCCGGACAATTCGCATGGGTAACTCTTCACCTTTTCTTCCAGTCCCACCGTCCGAAGCAGATCCATAGCCCGCGCTTCGATTTCGGCCGCCATGCGTTTTTTCTCTTCCGACAGCTCTTTCCGGGATTTTTTACCCGCTTCCTTCAGTTCTCCGAACGTGAGCAGCTCCGGCGCCAGGGTGATGTTCCGCAGCACGTTGTACTGAGGGAACAGGTTGAAGGACTGAAACACCAGCCCAAAGTGGAGGCGGTTCTTCCGGATTTCGGCATCCGTCATTTTGTTGCCCGCCTTCCAGATCACCTCACCGCCCACGGCAATTTCGCCCTCGTTGGCTTCTTCCAGAAAATTCAGGCACCGAAGAAGGGTGGTTTTTCCGCTTCCGGAGGAGCCGATGATGACCAGTACCTCGCCCCGATTCAGAGAGAAATCAATCCCTCTGAGGACTTCGTTGTCCCCAAAGCGTTTCCGTATGTTTTTGACTTCCAATACCGTTCCCGACATGATTCTTCCCCTTTCTCTCCGTTAGCCTTTATAATAATCCAATTTCTTCTCGAGCTTGCCGAAAAGAATCGTGAGGGCTCCCACAAAGGCGAGGTAGAACACCGCCGTATAGAAAGTGGGCCAGATGAGAGCACTGGTGGAGGCGTATTCCTCCGCCACCTTGAGCACCTCGGTCACCATAATCACTCTCGCCAGAGCGGTATCCTTCACGAGGGTGATGATTTCATTGGACATAGGCGGAATGATGCGCTTGACCACCTGCATCAGGACGACCTTGAAGAAGATCTGGCTTTTTGTCATGCCGAGCACTTCCCCCGCCTCGTACTGCCCACGGGGAATGCCCTCGATGCCCCCTCGGTAGATCTCAGAGAAATAGCAGGCATAGTTGATCACATACGCCACGATCACCGCGTTGAACCGGGAAAAGAAGGACATTTCCCATAAAAGGCGCGGCACGTAGAACACCACAAAGATCTGAAGCATCAGGGGAACCCCGCGGATGATCCAGACGAACACCTTTGTGAGATACGCCAGAGGCTTGAATTTGGACATGGATCCAAAAGAAATCCCCAAACCCAAAGGAAGCGCTAACACGAGTGTCAGCGCAAAAATCAGGCAGGTTGTTTCAAATCCTTCAAACAGCCGTAACGTGACCGCCCAGAAGGAAGACCAGGTGATTGCCATATGATTGTTCCTTTGTTATCGTTATCGTGAATTAGTCGATGGTTTCTACCAGCTGAACCACGTTTTCGAAGCCGTACTTCTGTGCCAGTTCCGCGATCTTGCCGTTTTCGAAGAGGGTCTTAATGGCGCCGTTTACCTTGGCGGTCAGTTCGCTTCCCTTTTCGAAGCCGATGGCGTAGATTTCAGAAGAGAGAACGATGTCTTCCACGATCATGAGATCCGCATAGTCACCCTGACCGCATACGTTCTTCGCCAGAACGATGTCCATTACCGCGAAATCCACCGCGCCGGACTTGACTTCCAGGAACGCCTTGTTCTGAGCGGGGTACTTTTCGAGAGAACCGCCCTCACCGATCACGGATGCTGCGTAGCTTTCGCCAGCACTTCCGCCCTCTACGCCCGCCTTCTTGCCAGCGAGGTCTGCTTCGGTCTTAATGGTATCGGCATTGTCCGCCTTGATCACCACGCACTGCTGGTTCAGCATATAACCGTAGGAGAAGTCTACCAGATCGGAACGCTTGGTGTCAACGCCGTCGATTTTGTCGCTGGAGTTGGCGGTGAAGCCGTTCCAGATGCAGTCGATGGTGCCGGCTTCCAGTTCCATGTACTTCTGGCTCCAGTCGATTTCCTGGAATTCCACCTTCATGCCGATGAGCTTGCCGACTTCCATAGCAAATTCGGATTCAAAACCCGTCCAGTTGCCGTTTTCGTCTTTTTCGTTCATGTTCGTGAAAATGGTCACGCCGCAAACCAGGGTGTCTTCCTTGGCACCGCAGGATGCGAACATCATCAGAGCAGACAGGATCATCACTGCCGCCATCATAACGGAAAGAATCTTTTTCATAATTACGTATCCTCCAAAAATTTTGTGCGGACGGCAGTCCCATGACTCCGCCCGTCACTTTAGTGCATTAAAGCATTACTATATTACCACAGTTTCCCTGGTTTGTCAAGAGGGGATGGGAAAAATAAATGAAAAAGTTGCGAATGAATGAGGAAGAAATCCCCCCGCCCTTGCCAAATGAGGAATTTTATGGTACAATAGCAGTAACAAAAACGACACGGGGGAAAAACGTATGCTATCCGTCACCTATTCCGCTATGACCCACGGCGCGGACGGCTTTGAAGTCGTCGTGGAGTGCACCGTGAAGCGAGGATTGTACCAGTTTGAAATCGTAGGGCTGCCCGATGCCGCCATCCGGGAATCGGAAAAGCGCATTTTCAACGGCTCCGAGAACAGCGGGTACCCCATTCCGCCCTGCGAGATTTCGGTGAATCTGGCGCCCGCCGATAAAAAGAAGGAAGGCACCGCCATTGAACTGGCGCTTCTGGTCGCCATCTACACCGGGTGCGGACTCCTTGACTGCGAGACGGATGAGATGTGCTTCATCGGGGAAATCTCCTTCTCCGGAGAAATCCGTCCGGTGCGGGGGGTGTTGGGCATGGTGCTCTCCGCCATTGCCAGCGGACGGCGGCAGATCTACGTCCCCGAAGCCAATCTGCCGGAGGCATCCGTTGCCTGCCGGGATGGCGTGCAGATCTACGGCGTTCCCACCATCACCGCCCTGGTGGATCACCTCACCTGGAAAAACACCCTGGAACCCGCTCGGGTCAATCCCTACCTCGAACACGCTGAGCGAAGCGATCTGGGGGATTTTTCGGAGATCAAAGGGCAGTATCTCGCCAAGCGCGCCATGACCATTGCGGCGGCGGGGAACCACAATATTCTCTTGATTGGTCCCCCCGGCTCGGGAAAATCCATGATTTCGAAACGGCTTCCCTCCATTCTGCCCCGGATGAGCTATGAGGAGGCTCTGGAAGCAACCAAGTTATACTCCGCGGCGGGAATGCTCTCGGAGGAAATCCCCTTTGTCGTGGAGCGACCCTTCCGTTCCCCCCATCACTCCCTCAGCACAGCGGCACTGGTGGGTGGCGGCAAAACCATTCTGCCCGGGGAGATTTCCCTCTCCCACAACGGGGTGTTGTTCCTGGACGAGTTCCCGGAATTCCGCAAGGATGCTCTGGAAGCTCTCCGCCAGCCTCTGGAAGACCACTGCGTGACCATCTCCCGCACGTCGGGACGGATGACCTACCCGGCATCCTTCATGATGGTGTGCGCCATGAACCCCTGCCGATGCGGCTATTACCAGAGTCTGACCCGGGAATGCACCTGCTCCAAGATGGACATCAAGCAGTATCTTTCAAAGATCAGCGGACCTCTCCTGGATCGGATTGATATCCAGATTGAAATGCCCGCCATTTCCTTCTCGGAGGTATCCGATCCCAGACCGGGAGAAAGCTCCGCCGTCATCCGGGAAAAGGTGGAAGCGGCACGGGAATTGTCGAGGCAGCGGTTCCGCTCTGCGGGATATGAGAATTTCCATTCCCTGAACAACGCCTCCATGCAGTCGGAAGAACTGCGCCTGTTCTGCACCCCCGACGAGGACAGCACCGCCCTCCTTGAGAAAATGTTCAATCAGGCAAAACTGTCCGCCCGGGCATACAATCGCCTCCTGCGTGTCGCCCGTACCATCGCGGATCTGGAAGCCGTGGAGCGCGGAATCACGGAAGAAAACGGCATCCTCGGCGGTCCCATCCGAAAACCGCACATCAGCGAAGCCTTCCAACTCCGGGCATTCGATCGAAAATACCGGTGAGGGGGGGAACGATGGGGGAAACGC
>JAZSQX010000237.1:0-2574 GCA_045538235.1 Eubacteriales bacterium | reverse complement strand
TAGACAAGCGGAAGATCGTGCTCAGCGAGAACATCAAGGGCTTTGGCAACTACACCGCCGACGTGAAGCTGTACCCCGAAATCACGGGCAAGCTGAACATTCTGGTATACGGCGGCTGAGAAATCCTGGCTGAACGGATTTTTGAAGTATCATTGAAGCATAAAGGAGGGGAACGCCTTGAACGGTGCCCTTGACCGACTGGATCGGCGGATGCCATTTTCTCTGGAAGCGGAGCAATCCTTGCTCGGCGCCATCCTCATTGATCCGGGCTGCATGGACGAAATTGCCGCCATTCTCACGGCAGACGATTTTTATCTGCCCGAGCATGGGGAGATTTACCGCGCGGTGCAGTCCATGTATCTCAAATCGAAGAACATCGACGTGGTCACCCTCATCGAAGAACTGGTGCAAAGCGGCACCTACGACGAGGCGGGGGGACGGGAATACCTGAAGCTGGTGGCGGAAGCGGTTCCCACGGCAGCCAATGCGAAGGATTACGCGGCAATCGTGCGGGGCAAAGCCATCCAGCGCCAACTCATCGGAGCCGGGGAAGAGATCGTGGAAACGGCATACGCCGGCGACGATGAAGTGGAAAAAATCGTGGAATATGCGGAGACGCTGGTGTTCCGGATTGCGGAAGGACGGGAGAACAAGAATTTTGTCCACATCCGGGATGCGCTGATTCAGGTGTACGATCGACTGACCAAGCTGTCCCAGGATCCGGAAGCACTCCGAGGAACGCCCACGGGATTTTCCGCTCTCGACAACGTGATCGTTGGCATGGGGGATGCGGATTTGGTGCTGGTAGGTGCCCGTCCCGGTATGGGGAAAACGTCCTTTGCCATGAACATTGCCACGGAAGCCGCGCTGAAAACGAAGAAAACCGTCTGCGTATTTTCGCTGGAAATGTCCGCAGAGCAGCTTGCCAATCGAATGCTGTCCAGCGAAGCCCAGATCGACAGCTACAAAATGCGTTCGGGGAACCTGACCAAGGAGGAATGGCAGGCCATTGCCCACGCGTCCTCGAGACTCTCGGAAACGGACATCCTTATCGACGACACCCCCGGCATTTCCGTCACCGCCATGAAATCCAAACTGCGGCGAGTGAAGAATCTGGGGCTTGTGGTCATCGACTACCTCCAGCTCATGCAGGGGGACGGACGGAGCGACAACCGCGTGCAGGAGGTGGGCGAAATCTCCCGGGGACTGAAACTCTTGGCGAAGGAGCTCGCGATTCCCGTGATCTGCTGCGCGCAGTTAAACCGTGGACCGGAAAACCGACCCGATAAGCGCCCCATGCTGTCCGATTTGCGTGACTCCGGTGCCATCGAGCAGGACGCGGACATCATCATGTTCCTCTACCGAGACGAATATTATAAGGAAGAAACCGTCGACCAGTCCGTCGCGGAAGTCATCGTCGCGAAAAACCGCCACGGCTCCCTCGATAAAGTCAAACTGGGCTGGATCGGCCGCTACACGAAGTTCACCAACCTGGCAAACGAGCAGACGGGGCAGTGAGGGGGAGAAACGATGGGGAGATTTTTGAAAAAATCCCCCCAAGCCCCCTTAAAACTTTCTGACAAGTTGGGAACAGGGGGCATAGCGCCGCCGTTCTGTCAGTTAAAAGTGAAGAAAAAGCGTATGTTCGTGAGACCGAATGATTTCGTCTTACAAACATACGCTTTTCGTTTCCATTTCGCTTCCTATATGGCGGCGCAGGATACCCATATCAATCCCGTCAAGAAAGTTTTTGCTGGATTTAGCGGAGCGAACGTTCCCTTTTTCTCAAAAAGCGACCGTATTCCCATCGTTTCCCCCAAGCCACTGTACCAGTCCGTCTTCGTCCATGCCAATGTGTGTCATCAGATGGGGCAGGTCGCCGTGGGGGAGGAAGCCTTCCTCAATGGCGCGAATGCGGACGGGGCGGGTGGTGGTTGCGGCAAAGGTTTCGGCGATGCCGCCGCTTCTGAGGGATTCTTCTACGAAGGCGAGGCGGGGTGCGGATTCGATCAGCCCCCGGAAGGCGGGATCGTCGGGGAGGGGTGCGATGGTACAGAGGACTGCCACGACCACGGCGGTGCCCGATTCCTGTGCCATACGTGCGGCGGCTTTCGTCACGTTTTGCGCGATGCGACCGTAGGTGAGGATCACCAGTCCCACATCCCCGGAGCCGTAGGTGCGCTGTTCCCAGTTCCCGTGGCGCGTCACCACGCCCGCGGTAGCCAGAACGGCTTCGCCTCCTTTTGGATAGCGGATCACACACAGCCCGTCCGATTCGGCGGCTTCCCGGAAGGAGCGGCGGAGGGCGGCAAAATCGTGGGGGGAGTCGATGCGGACACCGGGGAGCCGAGCGAGGAGGGGAACGTCGTAAATCCCCTGATGGGTGATGCCGTCTCCCGGAACGATGCCTGCATGGCTCAGGAGAAGAATCCCCCGGGCGCGTTGCAGAGACACGTCATGCCAGAGTTGGTCGAAAATCCGCTGGGCAAAGGTGGCATACAGCACCAGAACAGGGCGCATTCCGCCGAGTGCCAGTCCTCCGACAAGGGTGGCGGCGAAGTCGGAGGCCAAGCG
>JAZSQX010000146.1:0-3183 GCA_045538235.1 Eubacteriales bacterium | reverse complement strand
CGCTTGGCCTCCGACTTGAGACACCACGCCGATCCGATACGCGGAGTTTTCGGTGTACCACAGATCATTCTGCTTGAAGTACAGAACGAGCGCACCGTTTTCGTAAACGGGATCCTTTGCCAGCTCCACAGTGGTGAAGGAATATACGACTTCCTGAGCGGGTTCGGTTTCCGCTTCAGTTTCGTTTTCCGTCAGACTTTCTGCGGGATTCTGTACATCGTCGGGATTCTGGGTATCTTCTGCGTTACAGGCGGTCATCGCCAGAGCTGCCAGGGCAAGCATCAGTACAAAAAGTTTTTTCATAAATTCTCCTTTGTCAAGCTGTGTCGAATCAGCTCGTTTGTCTTTCTATTTTACCATACAAAACGAAAAAAATATACTGAAATTAATAAACAATTTCGTTATCGGCGGAAATGTTTATGTGAAAAATGCACGAGCAAATCGCTGATTCTTCCGAATAAACTGTTCAACAAAACGGAATGGTGAAAATTTCCTTGTATATTACCGTTTTTCGCTGAGACAGGAGTCACAGTCTCCGCACTCTTCCATGGCGATGGGTTCTGCCAGTCCCAGATCGGCCTCTGCCGCTTTGAGCATGATGGCGCATTCGATCCGCTTGCGGAACAGGGTGCAACCGTATTCATAGATTCCGCGGATGGATCCGGTGGCGTGGAGGGCGTTGGCGGCGCATCCCCCGGAGCAGTAGAGCTTTGCCCAGCAGTCGTCACAGCCGGGGCGGGCGTACACGTTGCAGAGCTTGAATTCATCCCGCAGACCGTGATTGGTCACACCGTCGAACACATTGCCCATCCGGTATCGCTCGTCCCCCACGAACTGGTGGCAGGGATAGAGATCTCCATTCGGGGTCACGGCATAGTATTCCGTACCGGATCCGCATCCTGCGATCCGCTTGTAGATGCAGGGACCATGGGACAGATCCAGCATATAGTGGTAGAACGTGATGGGCTTGCCCTCTTTTTCCCGACGGAGCATTTCGTCCGCCAGAATTTCGTATTGTTCCAGCAGCACGGGCAGATCCTCTTCCGTCAGGGCGTAGGGGGTCCCGGCGGGGGAGACCACGGGCTCCATGGATAGCTTGGTGAAGCCGAGATCCGCCATGTGGAAAATATCCTTGGTGAAGTCGGGGTTCTTGTGAGTGAAGGTGCCACGCATATAGTATTCGCGATCTCCCCGGGCTTCGGCGAATTTCTGGAATTTCGGTACGATCTTGTCGTAGCTGCCCACACCGCGGTAATCGCTCCGGCTGGCATCGTGGATTTCCCGTCTGCCGTCCAGACTCATGACTACGTTGTGGCATTCCCGGTTGGCGAATTCGATGACTTCGTCGTCTACCAGAACGCCGTTGGTGGTGAGGGTGAAGCGGAAGTTCTTGCCGGCATCCTTCTCAATGGAGCGGGCATAGGCAACCAGACGCTTGACCACGTCGAAATTCATCAGCGGCTCTCCGCCGAAGAAGTCCACTTCCAGATTCACATGATTGCCCGAGTTGTTCACGAGGAAGTCCAGTGCCGCCTTGCCCACCTCGTAGGACATGAGTGCCTGCTCGCCGTGGTATTTTCCCTGGGCGGCGAAACAGTATTCGCAGTTCAGGTTGCAGGTGTGTGCCACGTGGAGACAGAGGGCTTTCACCGTGGTGTTGCGGTTTTTGAAATCGAAGGCGTGATTCTTGTACTGGTCTTCCGTGAAGAGTTTGCCGTCCGCTTCCAGGGCGCGAATGTCCTCAAGGCACTCGGCAACGTCAGCGGGAGTCACACCGGCATCCGCGTATTTTTCACAGATGGCGGCGGTGATTTCCTCTTCCGGCTGATGGGAATCGACCATGGCAATGATGTCATATGCGACCTCGTCCACCACGTGAACACTGCCGCTGTAAACGTCCAGTACGATATGGTATCCGCCCAGTTGATATTGATGGATCATGATTTGTCATCCTTTATTTATTTGAATTCATCCGGACAAATAAAATCCGCCTGCCCTTGTTCGGCAAGCGGTATTTTATGTGCCATTATTTCTTTTTGTTTTCGCACTTCTGGTTGGCAACACCGCAGGATGTTTTGCAAGCGGACTGGCAGGAAGTCTGGCATTCGCCGCAGCCGCCGTTCTTTACGCTCTTTGCGAGGCCACGAGTAGCAAGTGTACGCATTCTTTTCATGATAATACTCCTTTGGATCTTGAGTTTGACGAAAATATTATAACGCATTTTCCCGCCAATGTCAATGATTTTTTCGAAAAATCCCGGATGGGATGCGGATTTTTCCGGAATTGGGATCGTTTTGGGCGTTTTTCTATTCCAGAATTCGGAGGGTGCCGTCAAAAGTCCCGCGGGAGGATACGATGCGGACACCTTCTTCCGTCAGCACGCGGAGAAGATCCGTCATCTCCTGAGGCACGCGCTCGCCGGGAACGATGAGGGGAATGCCCGGGGGATATGCCAACACAAATTCAGCGGCGACGGCTCCTTTGGCTTCCGGGAGAGAGACAAGATGGGAGGGACGATTCCAGCCTTCCGCGGGGGAGGTGACGATGTCCGGGCGCGGCAGGGCGGGCAGAACGGGGAGAGTACGCGGTCTGGTCGGTTCGGGGAACGTGCGGAGTGCACGGCATAGGGCATCGGTATGCGCATCGGTGGTGCCGGCTCCCGTCATGAGAAGAACGTAGGAAAGGGACACCATTTCCGGCTCGATGCGATACTCCTCTCGCAGAATG
The DNA here is from genome assembly GCA_045538235.1 of Eubacteriales bacterium. Classification (GTDB taxonomy): domain Bacteria; phylum Bacillota; class Clostridia; order Oscillospirales; family CAG-272; genus UMGS1696. The sequence continues at coordinate 456 of JAZSQX010000146.1, read as the reverse complement.
CGGGCAATGTCGTCTCCCGTATATCCCGGCGCGGTGAGGATCCGCTTGCTCTCGTCATAGGCGAACACATCGGCAGGACGGTACATCGTGAGAACGGGGGATTCCGTCTCCCGGATTTGCACCAGCCGCCGTTTCCAGTCTTCAAACAGCGCAGCATTCCCCATCACGTCAATGCATCCGTCAATGGAAGCCATCAGGGGATAGGAAGGACTGGTGGTCTGGAACATTCCGAGGGCGGCAGATACCGCATCCGGATTCACGAAGTCGCCATTCAGCAGGAGAAGCCCGGTCTGGGTGAGGGAAGGGAGGGTTTTGTGGAGACTGCACACTGTCAGATCCGCGCCGGAGGAAACGGGGGAGGGGACAGCGGAATCCAGAAATCCCAGATGGGCACCGTGTGCGGCATCCACAATCAGGGGAATACCGCGGCGATGGCACACTGTGGCAATGCCGGCA
>JAZSQX010000250.1:0-4673 GCA_045538235.1 Eubacteriales bacterium | reverse complement strand
AGGCCATTCAGTTCCTCCTCGGCTCCAACATGAGTGAGGTCATCAGTATCTTCACGGCAACCCTCATGGGCTTTACCATTCTGAAGCCTGTTCACCTTCTCTGGATCAACCTGGTTACCGACTGCTTCCCGGCTCTTGCTTTGGGCATGGAAAAGGCAGAACCCAACATCATGCAGCGGAAGCCCAGAAGTGCCAAATCCGGCATCTTCTCCGACGGTATGGGCGTGGACATCGCATATCAGGGTATCCTCGTTTCCATTTTGACCCTCGCCTCCTACTTCATCGGTCATCTGATGGCAGACGGTTCTCTGGAAATTACCGACAGCGCACACGGTACGACCATGGCGTTCCTCACCATGAGCATGGCGGAAATCTTCCACAGCTTCAATATGCGTTCCCAGAGAGGCTCCATGTTCAAGCTGCCTACCGTAAATAAGACCCTCCTTTTCGCAGCAGTTGGCTCCCTTGTGGCGACGACCCTTGTTTGCGAAGTGCCCTTCCTGGCAGCAGCGTTTGGATTCACCAGCGTTACTCTCGTGGAATACGTGACCGCCATCGGCATCGGTGTTCTGGTCATTCCCATTGTGGAAATCGTGAAGTTCTTCCAGCGCAAGGCCGCGAAATAATTCACAATCCCATAAAACAGAAAGAGCCGAGGCTGACCGAGCCCCGGCTTTTTTGTCGTTAGGATTGTCACAGATTTTTCCGGATTTTTTCAAATGCGCCCTTTTCCAGACGGGAAACCTGTGCCTGGGAGATACCGATTTCCTCCGCAATCTCCATCTGGGTTTTGCCGCTGTAATACCGTCGGCTGATGATGGTCTTTTCCTTGTCGCTCAGCTTCTTGATGGCTTCCTTTAAGGCAATGTCCTCCAGCCACATCTCGTCCGTGGAGGAATCGTCGCTGATCTGATCCATCACATAGATCGAATCTCCGCCGTCGTTGTATACCGTGTCGTATAGAGAAACCGGCTCTACAATGGCCTCCAGCGCATGACCGACGGCTTTGGGGTCTTCCCCGATCTCTCTGGCAATTTCCTCCACGGAGGGATCGGTACAGGAGCCCATGGCCAGCTTTTCTTTGGCAGCCAGCGCCCGATATGCCAGATCCCGTACCGAACGGCTGACCCGGATCGTGTTGTTGTCTCTGAGATACCGCCGGATCTCCCCGATGATCATGGGTACGGCGTAAGTGGAAAATTCTACCTCGATATCCAAATTAAAGTTGTCAACCGCCTTGATGAGTCCCACACAGCCCACCTGAAAGAGATCGTCCAGATTCTCCCGTCGGTTGGTGAACCGCTGTACAATACTCAAAACCAGCCGCAGATTTCCGGCTATCAATTCGTCCCTGGCTGTTTCGTCTCCTTCTTTTGTCCGTCTGAGCAATTCTTTCTTTTCACTCGATGTCAGCGCAGGAAGTCGGGACGTATTCACGCCGCAAATTTCAACCTTATTGTAGTACATCCTGTGACCTTTCCGCTGGATCTCGCTGTCCTCATTATTGCCAGAGAGGGCGGATCCTTATGCAGAAGGGGCACTGCCACTTATTGCTATCGGCGGGCGAAGAAACGGAAAAAGGATGCGCAACGGAATGTCGGCATCCTTCCTTCTTTATACTTCCTCCATGGGATAGTCCATGCGGAGCATTGTGTATTTTGCCCCCGCCACGGTGTTGTAGGGAAGAGTTTCCCAGGGGCTGTCCCCGATAAGGGTGCGGATGGCAGAGAGATTTTCCTCCGTGTCCGTGATACTGGGAATGAGGGGCGTGCGGATGAGGTGTGGCTTACCGCTTGCCCGGAGTGCGGCGAGATTTTCAAGAATGAGTCGGTTGTCCGCTCCCGTGTGCTTCTTGTGCTGTCCGCTGTCCGCCAGCTTTACGTCCATGATGAAGTAGTCGAATATCGCAAGTGCTTCATGGAATACCTCCGTCGGCGCGTGACCGCTGGTTTCCAGACAGAGGTGAAACCCGGAGAGATGCTTCGCCAGATCAAAAAGGAAGTCGGACTGGAACAGAGGCTCGCCGCCGGAGAAGGTAAATCCACCGAAGAAGGATCCCATCACCGCGCCCTGCCGCTTCAGCTCCTCCGCCAGCTCCGCACTGTCCCGCTCCTGTCCCGTGACCTCCATGCAGTTTTCCGGACAGAGATGGAGACAGCGCCCCAGCTCCCGGCATTCCGGATGGTCACAGGGGACACGGCACCTCCCGCATCGGACGCACCGCGCTTCCCGGAAGAATACCTGCGGGCGGGAGGAAAGTCCCTCGGGATTGTGGCACCAGCGGCATCGGAGGGGGCATCCCTTCAGAAATACCGTCGTCCGCAGTCCGGGACCGTCGTGAACCGCCATTTCCTTGATGTCGAAGATTACGCCTTTCATATCGTGTATACCTGCCGCTCCAGCACGTGTTTCTGATAGATCGGATGCAGATCCACAAAGTAGGCGCTCCAGCCCCAGATCCGTACCACCAGCTGGCGGTGCCGTTCGGGATGCTCCATGGCATCGCGGAGCCGATCGGGGTTAATGGCGTTGATCTGCAGCTGATGACCGCCCAGCTCCACGAACCGCTTCACCAGCATCGCCACTTTTGTAAGATCCTCTTCGGTCTGGAACACACTTTGGTGGAGCTCCATGGTCAGGGGACCGCCGTTGATGGCGTTCTCAAAATGCTGCTTGGTCATGGAGGCGATGACGGAGAAGGGACCCTTCACTTTGGTGAACAGGCTCACCGAATAGTTGGCTCCGAGGGATTCCCCCCGTCTCCGACCGTCGGGACCTGCTGCTTTTTTCATCGCGTCCCAGAGGTACCACATGGCCGTTCCCGTTCCTGCCCGGTAGATGCCGCCTTTCGCATTGGTTTTCCCACGGAGCGCTTCCCCGAGGCAGTCCATCAGATCTGTCGCGATGAGGTCAACGTAGTCGTCGTCGCAGCCCATTTTCGGGGCTTCGCAGCGGAGCTTGTGGAGCAGGGCAGGGGAGTTTTCGAAATCTTCATCCACGGCGCGGATCAGCTCTTCAGCGGTGACAGATTTTTCGTCAAATACGTATTTTCGGATCGCCGCCAGGGAATCTGCCGCTGTGGCGATGCCCGCTCCGTGGAAGCCGAAATTGTTGTATTTCCCCCCCTTTTCCAGATCGCAGTCCATGAGTACGTTCATGAACGGCGAGGGAATGAAGTTTATGTCCCGGTACCAGCGGCAAAGCTCGTCCGCTCTCAGCCGAATTTCCTCCCGGACGCAGTCGAAAAAGGTCTCGTATGTATCGCAGTGAGTCAGATGGTTCCGCATGGCGCGATCGATTACAAGGGGATAGGAGAAGACGCCGATGTTGGGCACTTCCGTTCCTACACCGGGGATGATGAACTCCCAACAGGCGGCGGTGCAGTAGTTGACCGCATCCTCGGGATCGTATCCCAGCTTGATCAGTGCAGGAATCACCACGTCGTCGTTGGAGTACTGGGGAAAGCCCAGTCCGGCGCGGGTCAGACGTGTGGCTTCCACGAAACGCTCTATGGGCGTATCCTTCGATACCCGGAGATTGAGCTTCGGGTCGATCAGCCCGTTCATGCAGGATGCCTTGAGACACAGAGAGGAGAGCAGATTGAAGCAGTCCCGTCCGGTTTCGTCGATGCCGCCCAGCATCATGCTTTGACCGTTGTCCCCCTTCTGCACTCCGTAATACAGGGAGGAGTCCTTGTTGAAGGAAATGAAGAAATCCCGGACGAGCTCCAGTGCCGATTCCTCATCCAGTGCGCCTCTGTCCAGATCTGCCTGGAGATAGGGCATCATGTACAGATCAAACCGTCCCACCGTCACGTGGTAGTTTCCTTCATACCACAGGGAATAGTGGAGAATGCGGAAGAACTGCAAGGCCTCACGGAAGGTGTGGGCCGGATGTGCGGGTACCTGCGCCAGCACCTCTGCGATATCATCCCGTCCGATGGATTCCGCCGTCTTGCGGTAACGCTCAGCCAGGGAGAGAATGGCGTCAATGGTGCGCTGTCCGTATTCATCCGCTTCCTCACGGAGAGCCAGCAGTCCCCGGCGGATGGCTTTTTCATAGTTGGGAGTGATATTGTTCACGTATCCCATGTCGTGAATGGTTTTCGCGTTCCGGATGGTCTCCCATTCCTCGTCCGTGAAGATGGGGGGCACGGATTTGCGGGTGCGGAGATAGCAGATTTGCTCATCCGGGAGAATGACGGGCTCCTCCTCCGCCATCATGATCTCAAAGCGGCGTGTCATCCGCTCGATGGGGGAGAGTCCCTCCGCGGCGAATGCTTCCGCCAGATTTCCGGGGCGATCCACCCGGTAAGCCTCCTGTTTCTGATTGATGATGAATTGCAGCAGCCGTTCGGTCATGTCCGTTCCTTTCCGATGAATCCGGCGATGTCAGAGAATGATAACGCCGGTGATTTCTGCTATCATTATAGCGCAAAGTCTTGACAAATACTCGCAGATTGTTGTATAATACTGGCAGAAATTTATCTTTATGAGGGGAACGATGATTTTTCACCAGCCGGACAATTCCAGGGATTCCCTGAACTACAACGCCTATTTTTATACCGATCTGATCTGGGAGCCCCATTTTCATAAAAATCCCGAGGTGGTCTGCGTGCTGCGGGGAGAGGTGACCTGCACGGTGCGGGGGCGGCAGGAGATTCTCAGGGAAGG
>JAZSQX010000175.1:0-2954 GCA_045538235.1 Eubacteriales bacterium | reverse complement strand
CAGGAGATACCTGCAACGGGAGCCTTGATGGGAACACCTGCGTCCATAAGAGCAAGGGTGGAGCCGCAGCCGGAACCCTGAGAGGTGGAACCGTTGGAGCTGATAACTTCGGATACGCAGCGGATGGCATAGGGGAATTCTTCCACAGAGGGAAGTACGGGGATCAGGGAACGTTCAGCCAGCGCACCATGACCGATTTCGCGGCGTCCGGGGCTTCTGGAAGCCTTTGCCTCGCCTACCGAGTAGCCGGGCATATTGTAGTGATGCATATATCTCTTGTATTCGTCATTATCAAGACCTTCAAGAATCTGCTGGTCACCTACGGGGCCGAGAGTTGCGATGGTCATAACCTGAGTCTGACCGCGGGTGAACATACCCGAGCCGTGAACTCTGGGGAACAGACCTACCTCAGCTGCCAGAGGTCTTATCTGGTCCATACGGCGTCCGTCAACACGCTTGCCTTCATCAAGCAGCCAGCGGCGGACAATCTTCTTCTGAAGTTTATAGATACATTCGTCTATCATAACTCCCTGTTCGGGGTATACTTCGTCGAATTTTTCGTGGATAGCATCAATAATGGGCTGGAGACGCTCGTCGCGTATGTTCTTGTCGTCGGTGTCGAGAGCAACCTTGACATCCGCTTCGGCAAATTCCGCAATGGCATCAAACATATCGTGGTCAACCTCGCAGGAGTCGTAGGGGAACTTGGGTTTGCCTACTTCTGCAACGATGGAATCAATAAAGGCAACGATATTTTTGATTTCCTCATGAGCCATCATGATAGCCTTATACATATCGTCGTTACTTACTTCCTTTGCGCCTGCCTCAATCATAACGACTTTCTCGCGGGAGCCTGCAACAGTAAGCTGAAGTGTGGAAACCTCACTCTGCTTTACGTCGGGGTTGATAACCGGCTCACCGTCCACAATACCCATGAACACACCCGCAATAGGACCGTTCCAGGGAATATCGGAGATGGAGAGCGCAACGGAAGCGCCTATCATAGCGGCGATTTCGGGGGAGTTGTTCTGGTCAACGGAGAGAACGGTCATGGACAGACAGATATCGTTTCTCAAATCCTTGGGGAAGAGAGGACGGATAGGTCTGTCAATAACACGGGAGGTAAGGACTGCCTTTTCGGAGGGGCGTCCCTCTCTCTTGAGAAATCCGCCGGGGATTTTACCTACAGAGTAAAGTCTTTCCTCAAAATCCACGGACAGAGGAAGAAAATCAATTCCGTCACGGGGCTTGGCGCTGGCGGTTGCACAGGCGAGAATAACGGTGTCGCCGTAGCGTACCAGACAGGAGCCGTTGGACAACTGCGCCATTTTGCCGGTCTCGACCACCAAGGGGCGGCCTGCCAGCGTGGTTTCAAATACGCGTGCATTTTCAAACATAGTTCTTTTCCTCCGTTTGTTTTATATTTTTTCGGAGCCTTCACAATGCTTTAGCAATAAAACCAACCCGCCCGCAAACGGGCTCGTTTCACTGCTAAAATACACCGTGAGCGCTCCGAATTTTGACTTTTGAAAAAGCGGGAAGAGGCAGGTGGACGTATGCCACCTGCCTCAAACGCACTTTTTACTTACGAATACCGAGCTTCTCAACGATGGCACGATACCGCTCGATGTCGGTCTTCTGCAGATAGTTCAGCAGACCGCGACGACGGCCGACCATTTTGAACAGACCGCGACGGGAGTGGTTGTCCTTCTTGTGGGTCTTCAGATGCTCGGTCAAGTCCGCAATGCGCTTCGTCAACACGGCGATCTGAACTTCCGGCGAACCGGTGTCTCCCTCATGGATCGCGTAGTTCTGCATGATGGCGGTTTTCTCCTCCGGCAACATCATAGCACTTCACCTCTTTCTAAAATATTTGCCGCCAAACCCAGCCCGAGGAAATCACGAAGAGGTGTTTCTCCGCCGTCCGGGTAAGAGGCACGCCTGGGGTTTTCCCCATTAGCCCTACGAGTATATCACACTTTTTTCGGTTTGTAAAGTGTTTTTCGGAAATATTTTTTACGTCAGCCTTCTCCTTTGTATACACCCAGCAGCTTTTGCACGTGATAATACGCCGCTTTCGGGGTCGTCGGGTTGTTGTTCGCGTCGGTGTTCACCAAACCGAAGTGCGACTCGCCGTGGTAACGACCCAGTTGTTTTTCGTAATCCGGCTGATCCAGCAATTCGTAGATGATCACACCGAGGAATTTGTCCGATTGATACTCGTTCATTTTGCGCAGGAACATATCCAGCCAATCCAGCTGCTGTTGCTCGCTTGCCATACCGCTCAGGAAGGGATAGTTGCATTCGGCAATCATAAACTCGTAGTCGGGATAGCGCTGCTCCCAATCACGGAAGTAGTCGAAATAATCCCAGCCTCTGTCGTTCCACACCTCGTAGTTGTCGATCGCCATCACGTCCCACGACAGCCCCGCTTCGATGTAGAAATCCATCATGGTGATGTGGGTGCGGCTGAAGTTTACAACGATCTTACCCGTGGGGTCTTCCGCCTGGAAGGCGGTCAGCGCCGCCGTCATCTTCGCGACCATTTCCTCGACACGGCGCGGATTGTAGTAATCGCGGGAGATGCCGGTATAGTCCGATGCGTTATACAGCCCGCCGCCATCCGCTTTGGCGCAGTAGATGTCCGTTTCGTTGAAAATCTGGAAAAACTCGATCTCGTCACCCAGATGCTGTGCGGTGAATGCCATACGGTCGGCGATCTCCTGCGTACTGCCGCCGTAGCCATCCAGCACCAGCATAAACTGCATGCCGAGCGCGTGGCACTTGTTCGCAATACGGCGTACGTAGTTGATGCCGTTCATATCCACGGGATTATAGTTGAAGCGGTAGATGTTGCAGCCCATATCCGCCGCCAACTGCAGAATTTCATCCTCATTTGCTTCTTTGTAGGCGGCATAGCCCTTGTGGTGACCGTTGATGCCCCACAAAAGATC
>JAZSQX010000106.1:0-2602 GCA_045538235.1 Eubacteriales bacterium | reverse complement strand
TACCGGTGGTAGAGTCCACGAACATACCGATGGGTATGCCGAACGGGTGAAATTCCCGTACCGACGGTACAGTCCGGATGAGAGAAGAAATGCAGAATTTTTTTGCGCCCCGTCTTTTTGGATGGGGTTCTTTTTTTCGACGTTTCTTCTCCCGCAGTTTTTTTCAGAAGGGAGAATCGTATGAAATCGAATCACAAGAAAACCTTACAATATTTTACGAGAATCGCCATTTTGTCTGCGCTGGCAGCGGTGTTGATGCTTCTGCAGATCCCGGTGTGGTTCGCGCCGCCCTTTTATGAGATCGATCTTTCCGATGCCGTGATCCTCATGGGGGGATTTGCCCTGGGACCCGGCGCCGCGGTGATCATGGAATTGATCAAGAATTTTCTCAATCTCCTCCTTAACGGAACCGTGACAGCGGGGGTGGGAGAAGTGGCAAATTTCGTCATGGGGTGCTCGTTGGTTCTGCCGGCGTCCCTGTTCTACCGCTATCATAAGTCCCTGAGGGGGGCGGTGACGGGAATGCTGATCGGCATCGTGTCCCTGGTGACGGTGAGTTGTCTGGTGAATTATTTCGTCATGATCCCCGCCTACGTGTACTTTATGGGCTTCACCATGGATGCCATCGTGGGCATGGCGTCAAAGGTGAACGGAAACGTCACGGATCTGGGTTCCCTGATCCTGTTCGCTACCGCACCCTTCAATCTCCTGAAGGGACTGGTGTGCGCCGTGGTGAACTTCCTCCTATACAAACGCCTGTCCAAGATTTTACATATCTGAGGGAGGGGGGGAAAACGAAGGGGGACTCTTTTGAAAAAAAGATTCCCCCAAACCCCCATCAAAACTTTCTGAAAATGGGGAGCAGGGGTTCTGCCCCGCCGTTTTGACAGCGAAAACAGAAATGCAGCGTACAAGGTTTTACCGGAGCTTTGTGCGCTGTTGTTTTTGCTTCATGGCAGACTGTTGAATTGTTGTGTTTGAGGCTCGTTTCCCCTCTCCCTACAAATTCCGCGGTGTTTCCCCGTGGAATTTTGTGCAGAAATCCGCGAATCGGCTCTTGCATATTGGGGCGGGGTGTGGTATAATAGTTCCGAAAATAGAAAACTTATCAAGAGTGGCTGAGAGACTGGCTCGATGACGCCCGGCAACCTATCGGAAGACAAGGTGCTAATTCCCGACAGATGAGTGATAAAACGTGTATCTCATTCTGCCGGAATGGGATTTTTTTATGCCGTCTCAGCGAAGAAAGGAACTTTCATGAGAAGATATTTCACCTCGGAGTCCGTTACCGAAGGACATCCCGACAAAATCTGCGACCAGATTTCCGACCGGATTCTGGATGAAATGCTCCGCGCTGACCCCATGTCCCGGGTTGCCTGCGAAACCTGCTGCACCACGGGGCTCGTGATGGTCATGGGCGAAATCACCACCTCCGCTTACGTGGACATTCAGGGGATCGTCCGCAAAACGGTACTGGACATCGGCTACAATCGGGCGAAATTCGGCTTTGACGGCTCCACGTGCGCGGTCATTAACTCCATTCACGAGCAGTCCCCGGACATCGCGCTGGGTGTGGACAAGTCCGCAGAAGCGAAATCCGCCGATAGCGATGCCTGCGAAACCGGTGCGGGGGATCAGGGTCTGATGTTCGGCTATGCGTGCAACGACACGCCCGAGCTGATGCCGCTTCCCATCTCTCTGGCACACCGGATGGCGAAGCGCCTCACGGAAGTGCGGAAGAACGGCACGCTCCCCTATCTCCGTCCCGACGGAAAGACCCAGATCACGGTGGAATACGAGGACAACACCCCCGTCCGCATCGACACCGTGGTAGTCTCCTCCCAGCACGACCCCGATGTGTCTCTGGATCAGATCCGGCAGGATATCATCCAGCACGTGATCCGTCCCACGGTGGATAACGGGATGCTGGACGACGAAACGAAGATTTACGTGAATCCCACCGGACGGTTCGTGATCGGCGGCCCCATGGGTGACAGCGGACTCACCGGACGGAAGATCATCGTGGACACCTACGGCGGCTACTCCCGTCACGGCGGCGGTGCCTTCTCCGGTAAAGACCCCACCAAGGTAGACCGTTCCGCTTCCTATATGGCGCGCTACGTGGCAAAGAACGTGGTAGCCTCCGGCATTGCGGATCGTTGTGAAGTGCAGCTCGCCTACGCGATCGGTGTGGCACGTCCGGTCTCCGTTCTGCTTGATACCTTCGGCACGGGCAAGGTGGACGATTCCCTCATCGCGCAATACATCACCGCCAACGTGGATATGCGCCCCGATGCCATCATCAAACGCTTCGACCTCCGCCGCCCCATCTACGGCGATCTGGCTGCCTACGGCCACATGGGCAGAGAAGATGTGAACGCACCCTGGGAAACAACCGATCTGGCAGAATCCATCCGAACCACGTTCCACTTCTGAGTGGGAGGAACGATGGGGGATATTTTGAAAAAGGATCCCCGGAGTTACGCGAAGCGTTACTCCCACCCCCATTAAAACTTTCTGAACATGGGGGATAGGGTTTCCTGCGCCGCCATTTAGAAGGCTGAATAGAAAAATACAGCGCACAGAGTTCACGCGAAACTTT
>JAZSQX010000176.1:0-3563 GCA_045538235.1 Eubacteriales bacterium | reverse complement strand
TCTGGTTCTCGGTTACCGTGTTGGAGCCAAACTCCTCTATGCGGACACCCTCCAGTACCATCCCACCGGCGCGGCATTCCCGGAACAGATTTTCGGTGCGCTGGTAACCGAAAAAGTGCGTTCTCTGGGTGCAAAGCTGGTGAACGTCCATGGCGAAGCGTTCATGCATCCGCTGGAAACCCGTGACGTGTCTGCTGCTTCCATCATTCGTGAATGCTCGGATCGCGGCAACGGTATCGAAACCGGTGACGGCGTCGGCGTATGGCTCGATACTCCCATGATCGAACTGAAGAACGGGGAAGGCACCATCGAAAAGCGCATTCCCGCCATGCTTCGTATGTTCGGAAAGTACGGCATCGACATCCGCAAGGAACCGATTCTCGTATATCCCACACTTCATTATCAGAACGGTGGTCTCGATATCGCCGCTGACGGCATGACGGGCGTGGAGAATCTCTTTGCCGCCGGTGAAGTCGTTGGAGGTATCCACGGTCGCAACCGTTTGATGGGCAACTCTCTCCTTGACGTGATCGTATTTGGACGTAATGCCGGTAAGCACGCTTCCGAAAAGTGCAAGTCCGTGGAATGCGGAAAACTTACGTTGGAACATATCAGCAAGTTTGAAGCAGAACGCGCAGAAGCAGGCATCAGCACGGACGTTCCGTCACCCAAGCTCCTACCCAACTATACGCGTGAAGTATAAGGGGGAACGACTGCAATGAATTTATTCAACGGTGTTATCAGCATCAAGGGTTACGCTTTCCTTGTGTTTTGCGTGTTTATAATTGCAGCTGTGGGTTATCTACTTGGTCGTATCTCCATCAAAGGCATTTCCCTCGGCACGGCCGGCGTCTTCATTGTCGCTCTCGTTTTTGGTTGCCTGTTCTACAACACGCTGGATGCACAACTCATGGTCAGTGGTTCCAGTTATACTTCCAACGCACTGAAACTCATCGAAAACCTCGGCTTGATTCTCTTTGTTACCGCAGTCGGGTTTATTGCTGGACCGAAATTCTTCAGTAATATGAAGAAGAATTTCAAGTCCTACGTTCTTCTCGGTCTGGTTGTTATCATCGCAGGCGGTCTGTCCGGCATCGCGTGCATTTATCTCGGCAGAGTCACCTTGCCCGACGTTGCGCATGACGAAATGACCGCTATGATCGTCGGTCTTCTGTCCGGCTCTCTCACATCGACTCCTGCCTTCGCTGCTGCAAAAGCAACGGTAGCAACTGCTGAACTGGAAGATATCGTAACAGTTGGTCACGGGATTGCCTACATCTTCGGTGTGCTGGGCGTGGTTCTGTTCGTGCAGATCATTCCCAAGCTTACCAAAGCCAATATGGAAGAAGAACGCGCAAAACTGACCGCTGTTTCGGATGGTGAGGCAAAAACACCTTATACCGGCAAGCTGATCGATATGGACGGCTTCGGCATCATGGTGTTCGCTCTTGCGGCTATTATCGGTACCTTTGTTGGCTCCATTAAGATTCCCCTTTCTGCACAGGGACTCAGCGGTGCGACTTTCTCCCTCACCACAACGGGCGGTTGTTTGCTGGCATCCCTCATTTTCGGTCACTTCGGCAGATGCGGCAAGGTCAATCTGATGCCCAACGAACACACTCTGAAGGTGTTCCGTGAATTCGGGCTGATGCTCTTCCTGATCGGCGCTGGTGTGGCTGGCGGTGCTAAGTTTATTGAACTGTTTGATGTCATGTACTTCATCTATGGCGTGATCATGACGATTATTCCCATGATCGTCGGCTATTACTTTGCGAAGTACGTTCTCAAACTCAGCCTCCTAAACAACCTGGGATCTCTTACTGGCGGTATGACCTCGACTCCCGCTCTCGGTACGCTCATCAACGTAGCGAAGACGGAAGAAGTGGCATCTGCTTACGCGGCAACCTACCCGATCGCGCTTATCGTGGTTGTGTTTATCTCGCAGATCTTAATTCTCGTGTTTTAATAATGAAAGAAAAGCATGGACGCATCGGATTGTCCGTGCTTTTCTTATAAATTCTCCTGGCGAAATTGATTTTTTGTGGAAAGAACAGGTGTCGAATATGAAATGTCTTAAAAATGTTATATCCCTGGTGATTCTTTTGACAATCATTTTGTCGATCGGTCTCCCTTTTCGCATTTCCGCCGCTGATCCGTTGATGACAGCCGAAAATGCATCAGAGATCGGTACAAATCTCGCTCCTTACACGAACGATCCCATGCCCGTGATTGTCACTATGATCGTCATCTCTGCGGTCGGGATTGTGGTACTGCTGGCTGTTACAGCTGTTATGAAGCGAAGAGGAAAGTAACCCATAACAACAAAAGAAAACCGTACCTGCGAAACTAAGCAGATACGGTTTTTTCTTGTATGGGAATTATTTGAAATATTTTGCAGCAGATGCGAAGAGCTTCATGTCGTATTCACCGGGAACATTCAGATAGAGACCGGAGTTGTAACGCTCGGTGTGACCCATCTTACCGAGAATCCGTCCGTCGGGAGACGTGATACCTTCGATTGCGAGATCGGAACCATTAGGGTTGTAGTTGATGTCCATGGTAGCCTGACCATTCAGATCGGTGTATTGGGTTGCAATTTGTCCGCCTGCAATCAGGGAAGCGAGAACGGCTTCGCTTGCAAGGAAGCGACCTTCGCCATGGGAAATTGCCACGTTGTAGATCTCACCCACCTTCGTTTCCGCCAGCCAGGGAGACATATTGGAAGCAATTCTGGTATGGACGATGCGGGACTGGTGACGACCGATCTTATTGAAGGTGAGGGTGGGGCAGTTCGCATCCGTGTCCAAAATTTCACCGTAGGGAACCAGACCCAACTTGATGATCGCCTGGAAACCGTTGCAGATACCGCACATCAGACCCTTGCGTACGTTCAGAAGCTTGTTGGTTTCCTCCTTCACAGAACCGTTTCGGAAGAATGCCGTAATAAACTTACCGCTTCCGTCCGGTTCGTCACCGCCGGAGAATCCGCCGGGAATGAAGATTGCCTGTGCGTTCTTGGCGGCATTGGCGAAATAATCCACCGATTCTGCCACGGCGTTTGCGGTAATATTCCGAATCACGATGATTTCAGGATCAAAGCCAGCCTTAGCCAGTGCCTTCGCTGTGTCGTATTCGCAGTTGGTACCGGGGAATACGGGAATCAGAATCTTCGGCTTTGCAAAGGTCTCGGAGGTACGCACCGTGGTGTACTTGGGCGCTGCATCGGAGGAAATCGTCGTAACCGTTTCGCTGTCGTTCTGCGCAGCGGCGTGAACGGGATAAACGCCTTCCAGCACCTGATTGTACTGTTTTTCCAGTTTATCAAGGCAAACCTTCTGACTTCCGTAAGTCAGGGCGAACGTTTCGCTGGTTTCGCCGAGAAGAATGCCGTCTGCTTCTGCGCCATCCGCAAGTTCCACAAGGAAGGAACCGTACGCATAACCGAAGAGTTCATCCAGAGCCACGTCAGCATAACGGAAGCCGATCCGGTTGCCGAGACCCATCTTCATAATTACTTCTGCAACACCACCGTAAGTGGGTGTGTAGAGTGCGACAGCCTTGCC
>JAZSQX010000271.1:0-3092 GCA_045538235.1 Eubacteriales bacterium | reverse complement strand
CTTGATGGCAACGTCCACTTCACGCCGCGCCTTGTCCACCATTTCCTCGATACGGGTGGGGTGGATTCGACCGTCGGAAATGAGCTTTTCCAGTGCCAGCCGCGCCACTTCCCGTCGAGCGGGATCGAAGCTGGACACCGTAATGGCTTCGGGGGTATCGTCGATGATCAGATCCACCCCCGTGAGCGTTTCGATCGTCCGGATATTCCGACCCTCGCGTCCGATGATGCGTCCCTTCATTTCCTCGCTGGGCAGGGGCACTGCCGTCACGGTGATTTCGGAAACGTGATCCGCCGCACATCTCTGTACTGCCAGCGCGATGATTTCTCTCGCCTTATCGTCCGCTTCCTCCTTGAACTGGGACTCCAGCTCCGTGATCTTCATCGCCTGTTCGTGCTTGATTTCGCTTTCCAGGCGTTCGATGAGCTTCACGGTAGCTTCTTCCGCGGTCATTCCCGCGATCTTCTGCAGGGCTTCGTATTGCTCTGCCTTGATTTTTTCAATTTCTTCGTTCAGCTCGGTAGTTTCCTTGAGCTTTTTCGAAAGGGTTTCGTCTTTCTTCTCCAGCGCTTCCGTTTTGCGGTCGAGAATTTCTTCTTTGGATGTAAGGCGGCGTTCCTGACGAGTCAGTTCGCTGCGGCGTTCTTTGAGTTCCATTTCGAACTCGTTCTTGGTCTGAAGGATTTCTTCCTTCGCTTCCAGTAATGCTTCTTTTTTCTTGGTTTCAGCGGCTTTTATGCCATCTTCCAGTATCTTGCGTGCCTGAATTTCTGCCGATCCGATTTCTGCTTCCGCGACCTTTTTGCGGTAGATCACGCCAGCGGCGAATCCGGCAACCAGACAAGCGACACCGGTAATTACTGCTGCAATTACGGGTCCCATCCCGCACCTCCTTTAATCGTTGGTGGAATTTTCTGCATGACTATTCTCTTTGCTATCAGAATCACAAAGGTTCCATAAGCCAATGTGGCGAATATGTCTCTATATCAAACCTGTTTGGTGGGATAACAAACACATATCACATGATATTATACCGCTTTTTCCGAATAAAGTCAAGTCAAAATCTCAAAGTGAACCGATTTGTAAGCATTTTTTCCAAAAATTTTACAATCGCCCACAGGAAACAAAAAAAGCGCACCGTCGGCAAAATCCCGCAGAACGCTTTCCTATTTCGCCAGCCCGGCAAGATACCGCACCAGCCCGTCTTCCATTTCCAGGATGACCCCCACCATCCGCCCGCCGTCCTCGAACACGAGAACCGTCGCGTCCTTCCCGCCGGGTGTCACGGTGTAGTCGTAGAAGGTCATCTCCCTTCCCCAATTTGCCCGCGCCTGTTTTTTGAGGGATATGATTCCCTTTTCACCCGCACCGGGAAGCACGTCCCGCAGGGCATCCAGGGGAAGCACGCAATCCTTCACGGGACGGTGTCTGCCGGGGAATTTGGTCACCGTCAGGTCGAGCATGGCGGGAGGCAGCGAGAGAAGATTCCTCCTTCCGCCCATTCCAGCACCCGCCGGGCACGGATCCCACCCGTCGAGAAACGGTTCATCAAAATCGGACATTCCCCGGGTGACAATGCCATAGTGAAACCGGAGCAGGGGATACCGCGCCAGCCAGAGGAGAGCCACTCCGCCGCTCACCGCACCAATGAGGGATGCGATCCCCCCCACCGTCCCCGCATCCGCGGAAAATGCCCGGGCGGAAACTCCCTCCGCGGACACCCAGAGCAGCACGAGAAGAAAGGCGACCGTGGCAGACAGTCCCCGTTTTTTTGACACCGGCATCCAGGTCACGCCGTCCCCTCCTTCGCCGAAAAAGTCCCGAAAAAAAGCGCATCCGTGTTACCTTACGATAGCACGGAGCTGTTGTTACGCTTCTTCCGTTGTCTTTACGATCTGCTTGCCGTCGTAATAACCGCACGCCTTGCAGACTCTGTGGGCGATGTTATATTCGCCGCAGTGAGAGCACTTTACCATGCCGGGCATTTCGAGCTTCCACACGTTGGAACGTCTCTTGTCACGTCTTGCCTTCGATGTTTTTCTCTTCGGTACAGCCATTTTTCAAACCTCCCTCGGTATGATTATGATGGTGATAATTACACATTACAGTTTATTATACCACATTCAATCGGAATTATCAAGTAGTTTTTGCAAAATTGCGAACTTTGGATTGATAAATTTTTCTTCGCGGCAGCCACAATCCCCTTCTCGGAGGGGTTTGCCGCACTTGGGGCACAGTCCCGGGCAATCTTCGCTGCATAAAACAAAGGTGGGGAGCCGCAGAGATATTTCCTCCATGATCTCGGCGTCCGGCAGAATCCGCGCTTCGTTTACGTAGAGCACGTCTTCCGTCTCGCCGTCCCACGCGCCCTCGTCGGACAGATGGGAATCCCCCACCGTCAGCCGCTCGGTGAGAATCATGCGTTCCATATCAAATGCCAGTTCCGTATTCACTTCGTCCAGGCACCGGGCACATTCTGTCCGATACCGCACCGTAATGCGGGCATGGAACATCATGCATCCCAGTGAATCGTACGCCGTTCCGCATACGCGGATACCGTTTTCCGGGATCACGGCATCCTCGGGCAATCCAACGCATTCCACGTCGGTGTGGGCGGAGTCAAAGGTGTAATCGAACGTGATTTTCTCCGCACGGTGATTCATCAGCTCCGTTACGTCAATCTTCAACAGCAACCCTCCCCTTGTACGAATCGTTATTTACGCAAAGCCGGCGTCAACACGATCACCGCGCACGACTCCACGATACATATTATTATAATCCTTTTCTTTTCCCCTGTCAACCTTTATTTTCACGATTTTCTCCGTTTTTTTGCGGAAATTTCTGTGCTATCTATTGAAAAGTTTAAGCGTACCTGTTATAATGTTTCCATCAAAGTGAAAGACCGAGGTTTTTTCCATGGTGAAAATCATCAAGCGGACGGGCACCGCCATCGTCCTGTTCGTGTGCGCTCTCCTGATTCTGCGCTGCTGTATGGCGGCAGACAAATCCCTTTTCGATACCCCCATCGCCACGGACGGACTGAAATCCGCCTATGCTGACGGAGAAACGGAAATCCGCACCGTGAACGTAAA
>JAZSQX010000174.1:0-10592 GCA_045538235.1 Eubacteriales bacterium | reverse complement strand
CCCGGCATCCGCTTCGCTGGCGGCGACGTGGGTGACCAACAGCGTATCACCACCCCCGCAAAAGCCAAAGAAATCGGCTCCGATTACATCGTCGTAGGCCGCCCCATCACCGCAGCCGCCGACCCCGTAGAAGCCTACCTCACCTGCGTCCGCGATTTCGTAGACTGAGGGGGAGGACGATGGGGAGGGGAACGATGGGGGAACCTTTTGAAAAATGGCTCCGGGAGTAATGCTTCGCATAACTCCTAACCCCCTTCGAAAACTTTCTGGCAACTTTGGACAAGGGTTTTTAGCGCCGCCATCTCATCAGCGGGACTATCAACTATGGTCTAACAAGGTTTAGTCAAAGCTTTGTGAGCTGAAGCAATAATTGTGCTGACAAAATGGCGAAGCACGACACCCTTTCCCTCACCTGTCAGAAAGCTTTTTGCTAGGCTTTTTCTCGAAAAAGCCGCGTTCCCCCCCTCGTCATTTTTCGTTATCTATTATTTGGAGGAGATACCATGGAAGGATATAAGAGAGAGTTTATTCAGTTTTTGGAAGGAGCCGGTGTGCTGAAGTTTGGGGATTTTACTGCCAAGAGCGGCAGAAAGATTCCGTATTTCATCAATGCGGGCGACATCAAGACGGGCGATCAGATTGCCAAATTGGGCGAATTTTATGCAAAGAGCTATCTGGAAAAGGTAGGTAACGTGCGCAACGTGCTGTACGGGCCTGCTTACAAGGGAATTCCGATTTCCGTTTCCGCGGCTGTGGGACTTTCCAAGTGCGGGCTGGACGTGCCGTTCTTCTTCAATCGGAAGGAAGAAAAGGATCACGGCGAAGGCGGCGTATTTGTGGGCTATGTCCCGAAGGCGGGCGAGAACGTGGTGATTGTGGAAGACGTGATTACCGCTGGCACTGCGATTCGGGAGAGCATGGCGATTCTCGGCAAGCTGGAAGGCGTGAAGATTGCCGCCGTGTTCGTCATGGTAGACCGGAAGGAAAAAGGCAAGACGGAAAAATCCGCCATGGCAGAGCTGGAGGAAGAATACGGCTTCCCCGTGTACTCCGTGGTGGACGTGTATGACATCATCGAATATCTGGAAGAAAATCCCGCCAACGAAGAAAACGTGACGCGGATCAAGAATTATCTGGCAGTGAACGGAGCGAAGGCATGAAAAGTCTCATCAACATTATGGAACTGTCCGTGGAAGAAATCGACGGACTCCTGGCAGTGGCGGAAGATATCATCGCGAACCCTGCCAATTACGCGGAAAAATGCCACGGCAAGAAGCTGGCAACCCTCTTCTTCGAACCCTCCACCCGTACCCGACTCAGCTTTGAAGCCGCTATGCTGGAACTGGGCGGCTCCGTGATCGGGTTCTCCGATGCTCAGAGCTCTTCCTCCTCCAAGGGGGAAAGCGTGTCCGACACCGTGCGCGTGGTCAGTTGCTATGCGGACATCATCGCCATGCGTCACCCTAAGGAGGGCGCACCCTACGTGGCATCCCAGCGGGCAACGGTGCCGGTGATCAATGCGGGGGACGGCGGTCACAACCATCCCACCCAGACCCTCGCCGACCTGCTCACCATCCGGAGAGAAGTGGGTCATTTTGACAATCTCACCGTGGGTCTCTGCGGGGATTTGAAATTCGGACGCACCGTGCATTCGCTGATTCAGGCTATGTCCCGGTACGCGGGTGTCAAATTCGTGCTGATCTCCCCCGAAGAACTGTGCGTGCCCGATTATATCAAGGATGACATTCTCGATCCCCTGCACATCCCCTACGAGGAATGCCGGTCTCTCGAGAAGAAAATCCCCGAACTGGACATTCTCTACATGACCCGCGTGCAGAAGGAGCGGTTCTTCAACGAAGAGGACTACATCCGCCTGCGGGATACGTACATTCTCAGCCCCGACAAACTGAAGAATGCGAAAGAATCCCTGTGCATCATGCATCCCCTGCCCCGTGTCAACGAAATTTCCGTCAGCGTGGACGACGATCCCCGCGCCTGCTACTTCAAACAGGTGCTGTACGGCAAGTATATGCGTATGGCGCTGATTCTGAAGCTCCTCGGACTGTGACGGGAAGAAAGGAAGGAATTTTCATATGATTATTGGACAGATTCAGAACGGCATCGTGCTCGACCACATCACGGCGGGACGGGGCATGGAGATCTACCGTATCCTGGAGCTGGATAAGCTGGACTGCACCGTCGCCATCATCATGAACGCGGACAGCGTCAAGATGGGCAAAAAGGATATCATCAAAATCGGCCGCGTGATCGAACTGGACGTGACGGCGCTGGGCTACATCGACCCGGGCATCACGGTGAACATCATCCGGGACGGCAAACTGGCAAAGCGGGATCGCCTGGTTCTCCCCGAGCGGATCAGCGGCGTCATCAAGTGCGCGAACCCCCGGTGCATCACCTCCACGGAGCAGGAACTGGAGCACACCTTCTTCCTGGCCGACGCGGAGAAAAAAGCCTACCGCTGCCTCTACTGCGACTGGGAAGCACCGAGAGGCTGAGGGAAATCAAGCAAAGCGTATGCCTGCCCGGACAAATTCACGCTCCGGGTGACATACGCTTTTTTCAAAAACAAAAACCGGCTGCCGCAGAGAGAACATTTCCCGCTCTCATGCGACAGCCGTTTTTTATTCTTCATTCCAATAAACCCGCGGGACTCGCTTGCTGACCTTGCAGATCACTTCATAATTGATCGTCCCTGCGCGGCGTGCCAGTTCGTTGGCGGCGGTGCCGTCGTCTCCCCCAAAGAGCGTCACGGCATCTCCCACCCGTACCGGGCATTCTTCCCCATTCTCGGGCGTCACGTCGATCATGAACTGATCCATGCAGATCCGTCCCACCTGGCGGTATCGCCGTCCCCGCACCGTCACGTCACATCCCGCATACGCCCGCTCGAATCCGTCCGCGTATCCGGCAGCGACCGTGGCGAGAACCATGGGACGGGATGCCTCAAATGCCGCGCCGTAGCTGACCCGTTCCCCGGGCTGTACGGTGTGAAGGTGCGTCACCGTGGAATCCATTCGCATGACGGGGGTAAACCGGGAATCCACCGAGCCGTTTGGCAGAAGCCCGTAGATGATCACCCCAGCCCGCACCGCATCAAAATACGCTTCGGGAAGTTTCAGGGTTGCCGCACTGTTGGCAGCGTGCTTCATGCCCACGTTGACTCCGGCTTCTTCCAGCAGTGTTATCGCACGGTGGAACCGCGTGAACTGCATCTTTGTATAGCCGCCCTTGTCCTCCCAACCCGCTACCAGGTGCCCGTCCATCAGCTCCTCGTCCGCGGAGGAAAAATGGGTGAACAGCCCGCAGATTTTGAGATGGGGATCCTTCGCCAGCGCCGCAATGTCCGACACCGTTTCCCCGATGCGGTCTTCGCTTGCGGGGAATCCCACCCGATTCATCCCCGTGTCCAGCTTCACGTGGATCCGAAGCGGGGTGGCTTCTCCCGATTCCGCGGCGGCGCGGGACAGAGCCCCAGCATCCTCCCGGGAGACCGCCGTGCAGATAATGTCCTGACGGAGCATTTCTCCCACGTTCTCCGGCATGATGTGCCCGAGAATGAGGATTTCCGGGTGCCGTCCGTTGGCGGATTCAATGGCGCGAAGCTGCCCCGCTTCTTCCTCAGAGGAGACGGCGAAATACCCGCATCCCGCATCCCCCAGGGCACCCGCCACCGCTTCGACCCCGTGACCG
This sequence comes from Eubacteriales bacterium, assembly GCA_045538235.1. Classification (GTDB taxonomy): domain Bacteria; phylum Bacillota; class Clostridia; order Oscillospirales; family CAG-272; genus UMGS1696. The sequence continues at coordinate 6,881 of JAZSQX010000174.1, read as the reverse complement.
TAGGCATCCGCTTTGACCACACACATCACCACGGGGGGATGGGGAACCGACTGTGCCAATGCCTGGGTTGCCCGGAAATTGGCGATCAGGGCGCTTCGATCAATATAGGCTGTGTTTTTCAGTTTCATTGTTTGTTCATCCGTTCGTGTTTTGAGTTTTATCTGTGCCCTCGTCAGAGAGGGATTCTACCGTGACCGTCCAGGTGCCGAGGGTCAGTGCACGGGGGGTCAGATCCGCGCCCAGCGTCACAGTGCCGTCGTCGTAGCAGATGAGGGTGTCATCCCCCTCCCGCCGCACCGACGCGCCCGCTTCTCCCCGGTATAGGAGAGTGGTCATTGCCCGGAGTTCCGCGGATGCATCCGGGGAGAGAACGATGGTGCTTCCCCCTGCCGAGAGGGTGCACCGATCCGCCGTGAAGACCACCGTCACCGATTCCGATCGCGTGGGGGAAAGCACCGTCAGCGTCTGCGTTTCGCTGTCCCCTTCAAGGAGGCAGACCACATCCCCGGCGGGGGAAGGAAACCTCACCCGGTACCGCCCTCCGGATTCCGTGTAGGCGTACAGATTGCCCCCACGGCTGCATCCAGTCAGAAGAATGGCAGAGAGGCAGACCAGCGCCATGCCGCAGAGAAGACAGAGAATGCCGAGAAGGCTGCCGAATCTCCTGCGCCGACTGTTTGTCACATCAAATCACCGCCCGTATTGCTCATTCGCAGAGAACTGCGTCTGGTACAAGCATACGCGGCGGTGTTTGTGAATATTCCTCCGAATTTGGGAAATCCTGCCGGATCAGTACCGCAGTTCCGTGACGACGGTGTTCTTGGAGTTGTAGAACTTCAGCACCTTCACCAGCTTGGTGATGGCTTCAAAGTAAATTACCGTGGACTTGCCGTCCTTTTCCAACCGTGCGAAATAGGTATCCTGTGCCTTGACGCTTCCCCGGTGGTCGATGATGGTATCCGCGGTTTCCCACTGTGCCCGGTGCGCTTCGTCCATGGGAGCAATGAGGGAAAATTCCGATGCCAGGCATTCGAACTTGGTTGTCTGCTTTTTTCGTCCGTAGATTTCGGAAATGCGAAAATGAGCGTTCGCCACCTCCGTCTTCTTTTCCAGTTGCACGTACCGCCAGGTAAAGCCGATCAACAGGTAGGTGGCAAAGGGCCAGATGGTGCCGATGGGCCAGAAGTGGATGGCGAGGAAGAAGGCAAAACCTCCCACGCAGAACACAAGGTAGCCGAGAATGAAGAGCTTCTTCTTCGTACCGAACTTTCCTTCTGCTTTCTGATCAACGGTATATTCCGCGTAGTTGACGGAATCTTCCATGTTCAATCCCTCCGCTGAGTCGATATTTTGCATCATGGATAGTGTAACACAGCCAGGCGGAAATTGCAAGAGTTTTCTTTGCCAGGAGGGCGAAAAATGCGAAAAAACTCTTTGACCCGGAGAAGAAAAAAGAATATGTTGCATATTCTTTGTAAACTTTCCTTCATTCTTCTTGACAATCCGGTTTTTGTATGATACCATAGCCGTGAATTGTATGTATTATATAATCAAGGAAAGCGATGTTTGCATCATGAAAAAAATTCTTTCTCTTGCACTACCCATTTTTCTTGGTATCTGTCTGGCGGTGTGCGTGTCGGCGGAATTGCCAAAACCCTGGTTCGACCTCTCCTTTGATTCCGGCAAGGCGGCGGATGCTTCCGGCAACTGTGTCGTGATGACCAAGGGCGGAAAACTGGGCGAAACCACCATCACCTTCGACGGAACGGAATATCCCGTTTTTGCTTACACGGGGAATAAGGAAAATCACTATCTGGAACTCACCCTTCCCTTCGGCGAAGATTCCGCGAAACTGGGGGAATTCCTGCTGAAGGGCTCCACCTTCGAAATCTTCTTCCAGACGAAGGATGCCATTGAGGGCAATTTCGGTCTGCTGACCTCCTGCTATGCGGGCGGCGTGTCCCTGTATCTGTTCGACAGCACCACGGCGTTCTACGTGGGCTCCGAGGCAACCGGCGGCTACGTGGCAGCCAACGGACGGCAGAGCATCCACGTGGGGGAACTGACTCACCTGGTGGGGGTCATTGACGAAGAAGGCAAACTGGTGCTCTACCAGAACGGCAAGAAGGCGGACTCCGTGGATTTTGATATCGCGGGCGGTTTTCGTCCCGGCAGTGCCAAGTCCGGTAAACTGGGGATCGGTGTGAACATCTCCGAAACTTCGGAAAACCTGGGGGGCTATACGGAATACCGAATTCTGGATGCCAATATTTACGATGTGTCTCTCACGGAGCAGGAGGTTTCCACGCTGTATCTGAGCGTGGCGGACGAACTGACCGGAGGCGGCTACTCGGAAAAGATCGCAGAACAGGAGCGGATTGCAGCGGAACTGGCGGAAAAGGAACGGGCAGAAGCGGAATCCAAGGCGCTGGAAGCTCTGGAAGCACAGCGTCTGGCAGAGGAAGAAGCGGCAAGACAGGCGGCGAAGATGTCCGTCCCCGTGTCTGCGGTTCTCATGCTCAACTCCGACGGCGGCAAGAGCGAAGCTACCCAGAATGCCATCATCGCGGCATCCGCGCTTCTTTCCGCTATTGTTTTGTTCCTCGGCGGATACGCGGTCTATAAGAGAATTTAAGGGAATATGGATGGAAAAGGGAAGAAATCCACGGGGTTCTTCCCTTTTTTTGCATCTGCTGGAATCTTTTACTTCGGCAGGCTAACGAAATTAAAAAAGGTTGCCAATAATTTTTCGTTTTGTATTGACAAAAGAGGGAGTTTGTGGTATGATAACCATGTATCATCCGAATGATGAACAAAAAATTTAAGAAAGGTGAATCTATTATGAAGAAAATCGTTTCTCTCGCGCTCATGCTGGTTGTAGCTTCCGCTCTCGTTATCGCTACCTTTGCAGCAGAATCCACTCCTGTAGTTCCCACCGAAACTCACGTTGTTGACTTCGAAGTTGCTGGCGTACAGCACCAGTCCGGCCGTCTCACTGGCACCAACATGGTTTCCTACAGCGGCACTCAGTGCCTTGTTTACAAGCCTTACTCCGGCGGTCTTGCTGGCGGTCGTGACATCAAAATGATGTACTTCTATGAAGACGCTTCCACCATCCCCGCTGGTACTTATAAGGTAACCTTCTGGGCAGCAGACCCCTTCAATTTCGTTGAAGAAAAGGCTGACGGTAACGCGAAGATCGCAATGACCTTCCACACTCCCGAACAGACCTACCTGTTCGACCAGAATGCTCCCGCTGAAGATTGCGGTCACTACGATGATCCCGCACTCTGCGCTGCATACAAGGAACTCGTGAACTTCACCGAAGGTCAGTGGCTCGTAGAAGCTACCGGCGAAGTGGCAGAAGCAAACGGCGAAACCTGGACTCAGTATGCATTTGAAATCGAAATTCCCGTTGCAATCGACAAGGTGAACTGGTACGTAATCCAGCCCGACGCTGCTACCACGCACGTTGACCTGGAATTCTACCTCGACCTGTTCGAAATCACCGCTGTAAGCGTTGCTGCTGAAACTCCTGCAGAAACTCCTGCAGAAACTCCCGCAGAAACTCCCGCAGAAACTCCCGCAGAAACTCCTGCAGAAACTCCCGCAGAAACTCCTGCAGAAACTCCTGCAGAAACTCCCGCAGAAACTCCCGCAGAAACTCCCGCAGAAACTCCCGCAGAAACTCCTGCAGAAACTCCTGCAGAAACTCCTGCAGAAACTCCTGCAGAAACTCCCGCAGAAAACTCTTCTGAAGTGGTTGACCAGGCTCCTCAGACCTTCGACTTCGGTGTTGTTGCTGCCGCTCTCGCTGTCGTATCCCTCGCTGGCTACGCTGTTGCAAAGAAGCACTAAGCAAACACAATTTTGTAACATACTTTTTTTGAAAAATAACGGGAAAGGCACCTGCTCCGGTGGGTGCTTTTTCAATTTGGTGTGTTTTTGATACTTTGTCCCGAGGGAGAAATTATTTGCTGAAAATTCTGTGAAAATTCTACAAAACCGTTGACAAACGAATGCATTTATGATATGATTTAATTGTGTGAACACTCACATAATACTTATTTGAAAGGTGAGAAAAAATGAAGAAGATTCTTTCTCTCGCACTGATGCTGGTTGTAGCTTCCGCTCTCGTGATCGCTACTTCCGCTGCAGTACCTACCCCCTGGTTCGACCTCGCTTTTGAAGGCGACGGCGTTATCGATGCTCAGGGCAATGCGACCCCCGAAATTTACGGCGGTTACGTTCAGGACACTACCGTAATCTACGACGGCATGGAATATGCCATCAACTGCTACTACGGCGGTACCGGCGAAGCGTCCGGTGAATGCATCGAAGTGGCGCTTCCTTTCGACGCAGAAGGCGTTGAATTCTCCGAATTCATCCTCGGCGGCTCCACCATCGAAGTGGTGTTCCAGATCGACAACCCCCTGGCTGGCGACTCCTCCGGTAACGCAGGTCTGTTCACCTCCTGCTACGGCGGCGGTTACTCCCTGTACCATGTAGACGGTACGTACGCTTTCTACATGTCCAGCGCTACCAACAACAAGTACGTGGAATGTAACTCCTTCGACGTTCCTGTGTTCGGTGAACTCGTAATGCTCCAGGGCGTATTCGTTCCGGAAGAAAACGCACTTTACCTGTACCAGAACGGCGAAATGTACGGCGCAGCTACATGGACCGAAGGCGATACTTACAGATGGGGTAACGCATTCTCCGATACCCTGGGCCTTGGTATCAACTGCTCCTACACCTCCGAATCCGTTGGTGACTTCTCTTCCTACAAGATCGTGGACGCTCGTCTCTACAACGTAGCTCTCACCGAAGAAGAGGCTGCGGAAAGATGGGCAGAAGTTGTTGCTCTCGTTACCTCCGGTGAAGCGGCTCCCGCTCCCGTAGAGACCGAGGAAGAAGAAACTCCCGCAGAGACCCCTGCTGAAACCGAAGCAGAAACTCCCGCAGAAACTCCCGCAGCTCCCGCAGAACCCGCTGAAGAAGGTGGCTTTAACCCCATCCTTATCGCAGTAATCGCAGCTGTGATCGTTGTGGCTGTTGTGGTAGTTGTTGTTCTGAAGAAGAAAAAGAACTAATTTCCCTTAACCGGGAATGACGAGAAGTCATGGGAAACCATGGCTTCTCTTTTTTGTCAAAAGTATCCGGCAGTTTGCCTAATTTCGTTTCCATAATTTTTGGCAGTTTCACAGTTTTTGGTTTTTTCACATATTTCGTACCGAATGGGATTGACAATAATGAAAATTTATGCTATAATTCACGTGTGTGTACACACAAAATACTATAGAAAGGAGAGAAAAGATGAAAAAGATTCTTTCTCTCGCACTCATGCTGATCCTGGCGTCCGTTCTCGTGATCGCAGCTTCCGCAGAAGTGCCCACTCCCTGGTTCGACCTGGAGTTTGTGGACGGTGACGTTGCCGATGCGCAGGGTAATGCAACTCCTTCCATTTACGCCGGCGAAGTAACCACCTCCACCGTTGTAGTTGACGGTGAAGAATACGAAGTACTCGGCTTCCGCGGCGACGAAGCTATGGAGTACATCGAAGTAGCTCTGCCCTTCGCTGATGCTGCTGCACTCGGCGAACATATCCTGGGCGGCTCCACCATCGAAGTAACCGTACAGTTTGACAACGAAGTCGACGCACACTATATGATCGGTGCAGGTCTGTTTACTTCTTGCTCCGGCGGCGGCTACTCCCTCTACTACCTGAACGGTATTGCTGACTTCTACATCGGAAGCAACGGTCAGGGTAACCAGAACGGCGGTAAGTATTTCTCCTGTCAGTCTCTCGACAAGTTCGTTTTCGGCGAAGTTAGACAGATTATGGGCGTTTACTCCCCTGAAGATGCATGCATGTACCTCTACGAAAACGGTGAAATCATGGGCGCTCTTGCGCACACCGGTGATTTTGGCGGCGGTACCGCTCTCTCTGATACCCTCGGTATCGGTGCGAACGTTTCCTACCCCGATGAAAACATTGGTAAGTACACCCCCTTCACCATCGTGGACGCTCGTCTTTACAAGGAAGCTCTGACGGAAGAACAGGCTCTCGAAAGATGGGAAGAAACCAAGGCTGCTATTACCTCCGGTGCTGCAAAGGAAGAAGGTAAGGCAGAAGTTTCTACTACCGAAAAGGTAGAAAAGAAGGTTGTTGTTTGTGTTGGTGACTCCGTTACCCAGGGTGCAGGCGCATCTCTCGGTATGTCTTACCCCGCACAGATGGCAAACATTCTTGGCAACGAATACCGCATTCTGAACGCAGGTGCCAGCGGCTCCGGCGCACAGATTGGTGACAACATCAACTGGGGTCCCGGCAACTTCAGCTACGTTACCAGCGATCAGTACACCAATGCTCTGGGTTCCAAGCCCAACATCGTGGTGATCATGCTCGGCTGCAACGACGCATACAGCCTGGATGCAAGCGTTCAGTCCACTCTGGACACCTTCTACAACAGCCTGAAGCAGATCGGCGAAGCGTTCGAAGCTCTCGAAACCAAGCCCGAAATCTATCTGGTTGGCACTCCCTACCGTAACGATATCGCAGAACGTACCGTAAACCTCAGAAACATCGTTCTTCCTCTGCAGAAGAAGCTGGCTCTGGACAAGGGTTGGAAGTTCCTCGATCTCTTTGAAATCACCGAAAAGGCAATCGAAACCGACGGCAACGAATACCTGTCCGACGGTGTTCACTACACGGATGAAGGTTACGGCTTCCTCGCTGCTCAGATCGGCGAATTCGTGAAGACCGGTATCGGTACTGAAATCGATCCCGCCGAAACCGCAGTAGTTGGCGCGGCTGACGCTCCTGCAGAAACTCCCGCAGAAACTCCCGCAGAAACTCCTGCAGAAACTCCTGCAGAAAC
>JAZSQX010000090.1:0-3144 GCA_045538235.1 Eubacteriales bacterium | reverse complement strand
AGAACGACATGGCTACGATCCGACTTATTGCCCCTCTCTGGGAAAACGACGAAGATGCTCTTTTTCGGGAGATATCCGCACTTCCGTACGGGGAAGATCTTATAAGGCAAATGACAAAGTGGGAGGATTTGACGCCAAACCCTAATATCACGACCGAAGAAATACTTTCCCTTCTTCCTTTAAGATCAATAGTCACCGGTGATTACTGCCGTACATCCTTTTGTCTTGCTTCCCGGGATGTAGTAGAAAAGATAGCGGAAGCAGCACTTACGGCTGAAAATTTGGTTGTGAGATCCGATCTGTTTTCCCTTTTCGAATACGGTCAGGTCATTGATGGCAAACTTCACAATCCGCCTGTTTTCCCTTTTCCCGAGAGACTGGTCAACCTTGTGGACCCACAAGAACTTTGGGAATTGGAAGAATCGAGAAACGACGAACAGGCATCCTATATTTACAGCGTATTACCTATATTAGCAAAGATTAACCATCCCAAGGCTTCCTCCCTGGGCAAACTCCTTCGCGATCCCTCTCATCCTACCTACAATGCTTTTGGATGGACCATACTGGGAAATAATTATACGCATGAGGACAGGCAAGAACTGATAATGGCTCTTTCCGCCGATACTTCCGACATAGAAAACGGATCAGAACGCTTTTACAACGCCCTCGGTGCCCTTCTGCATGCCGCAAATCTGGGTTCATCCGATTTGCCGCTGGATATCCTTCCGGTATTTTGGGAACATCTGATTCACGAAGGATGGCGTGAGAGTGTTGCGAAAGTTCTCCTTCTGTACAATAAAATACCAAAGAATATCTTGGAAGAATGCCGCTATGACCGAAATCCCAATATACGTGAACGGATTAAGGCGTTATTATGACCGTATCAGAATTTGAACCCTACTTACAAATAGGCCTTGGCAGAGCCATTCTGCTTCTGCGGGAAGAGCCCGACAAAACGCCCTTCCGGGAGGCGGTATGGAATCACGCCATCCACGATTCCCGCTATATGCGTATGTGTACATTCCCGCTGTCTCCCTTTGTGTGATGCCTCTATTGTGCAGCCATCCTGCCGAATTAGAAGAAACACGAAAAGATCCTTTGCCATACGAAAAACCAGTACGCAAAGGATCTTTCTATCTGATATTCACTTCAAGAGCATCTCCTCAAGCTCCCGCATCCTCTCCGCGCCGGGCTCCGGAAGATGGGCGAATGGGAACGGGATCCCCAGTTTGTCGTATTTCACTTGACAGATTTTCCGGAACGAGAGCAGTTCCACCTGATCGACGCAGGGGTGAGCATCGGCGATTTTTCTCAGTTCCGCCAAATTCGCGTCGGTGTCGTTCAGCGTGGGGATGATCACCTGCCGCAGGGTCACGGGGATTGCGAGCGAATCTGCCTGGGCGAGGAATCGCAGAGGTGCTTTCAGGCTGCAGCCCACGTGTTCCCGATACAGCGCGTCGGTGGTGTATTTGATGTCCAGGAGAATCCGATCCGTTTCCCCAAGCAAGGCAGCGACGGAATCGTTCCAGAGGGAGCCGGAGGTATCGAGGCAGGTGTGGATGCCGGCCCTATGACAGCATCGGAAGACGTCGTGGGCAAAATCGACTTGCAGAAGGGGTTCGCCCCCCGACAGCGTGATTCCGCCGTGTGCACCGAAGTATTCTTTATAGCGAGACGCCTTCTCAACGATTTCCTGCGCGGTGTATTCCGTGCCGCCTGCCATGTCCCACGTGTCCGGGTTATGGCAGCAACCGCATCGGAGATTACACCCTTTCAGGAACACCACAAATCGCACACCGGGACCGTCCACGGTGCCAAGACTCTGGATGGAGTGGACGATACCGCGGGCAGACCCCTCTCTGTCAACCGAATGCAGCACGTCCGTCATATGGTTTCGTGGAAGGTGCGGCTGATGACCTCGCGCTGCTGTTCGCGGGACAGTTTATTGAAGTTGACCGCGTAGCCGGAAACGCGGATGGTCAGATTCGGGTAGGCTTCCGGGTTGTCGTAAGCTTTCATCAGCGTCTCGCGGTTCATCACGTTGACGTTGATGTGGTGGGCTTTCTTGGCAAAATAGCCGTCCAGAATGGACACCAGATTGCCGATCCGCTCCTCTTCCGTTCTGCCGAGGGCTTCCGGGGTGATGGAGAAGGTATTGGAAATACCGTCGCGGCAGTCGTCGTAGGAGATCTTGGCAACCGAGTTGAGGGATGCGAGAGCGCCGTTCTCTTCTCGGTTGTGCATGGGGTTGGCACCGGGGGCAAAGGGCATCGCTTCTTTTCTGCCGTCCGGAGTTGCGCCGGTATTCTTGCCGTACATGACGTTGGACGTGATCGTCAGCACCGACAGGGTGTGAATGGCGTTCCGGTAAGTGGGAGTCTTGCGAAGTTCCGTGATGAACTGATGGGTGACATCCTTCGCCATGAGGTCCACCCGGTCGTCATCGTTGCCGTACTTCGGGAAATCGCCCGTGGTTTCGAAGTCCGTGATGTACCCTTCTTCGTTCATGATCGGACGGACGCTCGCAAAACGGATGGCGCTGAGGGAGTCCGCTACCACGGAAAGTCCCGCAATCCCGAATGCCATGAACCGCTCCACGGTGGTATCGTGGAGAGCCATCTGGATTTTTTCGTAGGCGTACTTGTCGTGCATATAGTGGATCACGTTCATGGTATTGACGTAGAGCTGGCTGAGCCACTGCATATAGATGCCGAACCGCTCTGCCACTTCCCCATAATCCAGCTTGTCCCCCTGCAGTACGGGCATCTGAGGTCCGATGTGCATCTTGCTGGTGGTGTCGTAGCCGCCGTTGATGGCAATGAGCAGAAGCTTTGCCAGATTGCAGCGTGCGCCGAAGAACTGCATCTGCTTTCCCACCTTCATGGCAGAGACACAGCACGCAATGGCGTAGTCGTCGCCGTAGATGGGGCGCATCACATCGTCGTTTTCATACTGAATGGAGTCGGTATCCGCCGAAACCTTAGCGCAGAACCGCTTAAACGGTTCGGGAAGGGACGTGGACCAGAGAATGGTCAGGTTCGGTTCGGGAGAGGATCCCAAGGTATAGAGGGTATTCAGAATCCGGAAGCTGCTCTTGGTTACAAGGGTACGTCCGTCTTCGCCCATACCGCCCACGGCTTCCGT
>JAZSQX010000262.1:0-5026 GCA_045538235.1 Eubacteriales bacterium | reverse complement strand
CTCCTCGGGCTGGCACTCACCTTTGCCGCCACATTTTTGTTCCGGATCTGACAAACATTCTACCGCGAAATTTTCATTCTTCGGCGTCTGTCTTCTGCCTGTTCAGAAGAAGGCACCGAAGATTTTTTATCTTTTTCCGGGTTCCGAATCAATCATATCATAACTCCAATATTTTGTCAAGTGAAAATACTTAAATTTCGTTTGAATTGAAAAATCCCACATTCCCATGCATAATTTTCATCCGTGTTCATCAAACTAAACGTGAAGTAAAACAAGGGAAGAGGGATTTCTGTGGAACAGATTCAATATACAATCACCGATAAAAACGGCATTCATGCCCGTCCTGCCGGTCTGCTGGTACAGGCGGCTCGCCCGTTTGCATCGAAAATCGCCATCCGATATGGGGAAAAACAGGCGGACTGCAAAAAGCTTCTTCAGATCATGCAGCTTGGCATCCAGTGCGGAGATGCCATCACCATCACTGCTGAAGGGGATGATGCGGTGGATGCCCTGAAGGAACTGGAACAAACCATGCGGAAAGCAGGATTGTAATACGGGGGAGTCTATGAAAATTCTGAATGGCAGAGGAGCGTCGAGGGGGATGGTCATGGGAAAACTGACCCTCTTCCGCCACAGCTCCTACGACAGCGACAGTGTGAACACCACCGCATCCGACCCTGCTGAGGAGATCAAGCGGCTGGAAAAGGCGCTGAAAAAGGCGGGGGAAGAGTTGGATTCCCTGTACCGCAATGCGCTGGAGCAGGTGGGCGAAGGGGAAGCCGCCATTTTCGAAATCCATAAAATGATGCTGGAGGACGACGATTTTCTCAGTGAAGTCCGGGACCGGATCCGGGACGGGAAGTTTTCCGCGGAAAAAGCGGTGCTCACCTGCGGGGAAGCTTTGGCGGACACCTTCCGGCGCGCTGAATCGGAATATATGCAGGCGCGATCTGCGGACATTCTGGCGGTAAGCCGGCGACTGATTGAGGTTCTGCAGGGAAACAGCCACACCCTTGTTCTCACAGAGCCCTCCGTTGTGGCGGCCGATGATCTGACCCCCGCCGAAACCATCGAAATGGATCGGGACATGGTGCTGGGATTTGTGATGGAAAAAGGAAGCGAGCTCTCCCACACCGCCATTCTCGCCCGAATGATGAACATTCCCGCCGTGGTCTGTACGGGGAAACTGAACGACGCCTGGAACGGAAAACCAGTGATTCTGGATGGAACCCGGGGCGTGGTGTATCTGGATCCCTCCGAGGATACGGTGGCAGAATTCGAAACCGCCATCTCCCGTGCCGATGGAGAACGGAAGCGATTGGAACAAATGCGGGGTAAGCGGTGCGTCAGCCCTCTCGGGGAGCGGATTTTCATCACCGCCAACGTGGGAGCCCCCGAAGACGTGGACGAAGCCCTTCTCTGCGATGCGGAGGGAATCGGGCTCTTCCGCAGTGAATTTCTCTTTATGCGGCGGAACCGTCCCCCCACGGAAGAAGAACAGTTCGAAATCTACAAAAGCGCCGCGGAAAAGATGAGCGGCATGGAATGCGTCATCCGAACCCTGGACGTGGGCGCCGACAAGCGGATTTCCTATCTGACCGGGGATTTACGGGAGAGCAATCCCGCTCTTGGGATTCGCGCTGTGCGGTTATGTCTGCGGATGCCGGAACTTCTTCTGACCCAGTTCCGTGCCCTGTACCGCGCCGCTGCATTCGGCAATGTTTCCGCCATGATTCCCATGATCGTTCTCCCCTCGGAGGTGGAGCGGGTGCGGGAAATTGCCGCCGAAGCCCGGGCTTCCCTGGCAAAAGACGGACTTCCCTGCGGCAAGATGAAGGTGGGCATTATGATCGAAACTCCCTCGGCTGCCATTCTGGCGGATCTGCTCGCGCCCATGGTGGACTTTTTCTCCATCGGAACCAACGATCTGATTCAGTATACTCTGGCAGCAGACCGGGAAAATCCCGACGTTGCCTATCTGACAAAGCCTCTGCCGGAGAGTGTGCGGCGATGCATCCGCATGACCTGTGCCGCGGCTCGCAGAGAGGGAATCTCCGTCTGTGTCTGCGGGGAGCTGGGGGCGGATCCCGATGAAATCCGGTTTCTCATGGAGACAGGCGTTACCAAACTGTCCGTGGCGCCCTCCCACATTCTTCGGGTCAGAGAACGCGTCCGAGAAGCCTTCTGTCCCAAGGAATCTCTCTATTGATCCTCTGCCGTATTCACATCCGTGGATGCGGCATTTTTCCTTATCGACCCGCTCTCAGAATCCGGCACAGAAGCGCGGCGATTTCCTCCGGCGGCATCCGGTTTTCCGTCATGATCCACCGCCGCAGAAGGCTGTACACACCGCATCCGTAAAACGTGGATACGTATCCGATTCCCTCTTCATCCAGAGCGGCAAGAGCGCCGAGATGCTCCTTCTCCTGAATAATATACCGATTCAACTCCGAAATCACCGCCGCAAGATCTTCTTCCGCGTTGTATCGAATCAACACCCGCAGAAGGGAGGCATTCTGATCCAGATACACACAGAACCGCTGGAAAAATTCCTCCGATGACACCTCTCCGTTCTTGAGATTTGAAAACTGTTCGATTTCATCCACGATTCCCTGCTCCACTTCCACCAGCACGTCGTGAGGATCGGTAAAATGGTGGTAGAAAGTGGCGCGGTTAATATCTGCCTCCCGACACAGCTCGCTCACGTTGATTTTTTCAATACTTTTTGTCTCAAGAAGGCGCAAAAGGGCCTCTTTCAAAAGCCGTTTTGTCAAAAGTACCCTGCGATTTTCTTTTTTCATCGTTTTCTCTCGCTTTTTTCCTGAAGTTGTGTTATAATAAGGGTGTCTCCTCCGACGATGGAGTCCAGCAGTTTGTTGCAAAATCGACACATATCTATTATAATACATCTGTCGCCTTCTGTCAAGGACGGTCAGATCACAGTATTGGGAAGGAGCACTATGAAAATTGAGACCAAACGTCTTCTGAAAATCGCTTTCATTCTGTTTGGGCTGTACTTATGCGTGTACTACTGGGAATTCCTCTCCGGACTGCTGTCCACTATTTTTTCCGCCGGTGTCCCTCTTGCGGCGGGATGCGTGATTGCGTATCTTGTGAACATCCTGATGGGGTTCTATGAGCGGCACTATTTCCCCGCTTCCGGGAAGAAAATTGTTCTCGTGACCCGACGTCCCCTTTGCATGATCGGCGCAATGGTCACCATGGTTGCCATTGTTTCCCTCATTGTCTGGCTGATTCTCCCGGAGCTAATCTCCTGTATCCAGTTAATCCTATCGATCCTGCCTCCCGCCATCGAAAAGGGACTTGCTTTTCTGGAAAGCCGCCACATTCTCTCCGAGGATATCGTAGACTGGCTCTCCTCCATTGACTGGAAATCCCGGATCGGAGAGATCGCCAAAATTCTCACCTCCGGTGTGGGAAGCGTCATGGGAACCGTCATCAAAACCGTTTCCTCCCTCTTCTCCATCCTGGTCACCGCCCTCATCAGCATCATCTTTTCCGTGTATCTCCTCGTCAGCAAGGATCGGCTCCGGGGACAGGCAAAGCGGGTCATGCGCCGTTATCTCCCCCAAAAGGTGTATGAGAAAGCCATGTACGTGCTGGTCCTGATGAACGACTGCTTCCACCGTTACATCGTGGGACAGTGCACGGAAGCGGTCATTCTGGGGATTCTCTGCACCGTGGGCATGATGATCTTCCGCTTCCCCTACGCCACCATGATCGGCGCGCTGATCGCCTTTACCGCCCTGATTCCCATTGCAGGTGCCTACATCGGCGCGGGCGTAGGTGCCTTTATGATTCTCACCGTTTCCCCCTTCAAGGCGCTGATGTTCCTTATTTTCATCATCGTTCTTCAACAGCTTGAAGGCAACATCGTCTATCCCCGGGTGGTAGGCTCCTCCATCGGGCTCCCCGGCATCTGGGTGCTGGCGGCGGTCACCATCGGAGGCGGTGTCTTCGGTATCCCGGGAATGCTCCTTGGTGTGCCTCTCACCGCGGCTCTATACCGACTTCTCCGGGACGACTTGAACAAGCCAAAAACGCCGGCGGCGGAATAAACGAAATTCTTCAAAATGCAAAAAACTCTCTTACTGCCTAACGGCGAGAGAGTTTTTCTGTTGTTCGGAATCAATCTTATTTCATCAGTTTTCTCAGCATAATGGAGATCATGCGGTCGCGGTTGATGGTTTCCACGTGTTCGATTTCGCCGGGATACACGTCCCACGCATAGGACAGATCCTCGTTGACGTAAGGACGGGGTACCACGATGGAGCGGAAGCTGTCGGGATCCAGAATCCCGCAAATGACGGCAACGTCCCAGATCACGCGGCTCCAGGACAAAGCACCCTTGGGTTCGCATCTCGCCACGTTGTCACAGAGATAATCGCCAAGAGGAGAATTGCCTCTGAGGAAATGTTCCAGTTCGTGAATGGTCATGATCAGTTCGGACACCACGCCCTTGCAGGGGAAGAGCATCATAGGAACACCGGAAGCGAACACCGCATTGGCTGCATTCACGTCACCAATGAGGTTGAATTCCCGTGCCGTAAACCAACGGGCATCCCCACCCAGCCAGAGAAGAACCACTCTGTCCTTGATTTCGGGATGAAGCAGGAAGGCAGATGCGACGTTGGTGATAGCACCGATAGCAGCAATGTAGGTAATGCCATCGTATTCCATGACGTGGCGGGCGATGGCGTGTGCCGCTTCACTTTCCACAGGAGTGTTGACATCGGGCATCCGTTCCGTGGATCCTCTGTAATAGGGGGGAATTTCCGTTCCGTGGGACAGCTTTACCTTTTCACAGCAGATACCAATTTCCCGGTAGCTTCTTTCCATGCCGTCCGCGTAGGATTCGGAGCGTTTGTTGTGGAAGGGAGCCGCCGTGACACAGACAAGATCAATCTTCTCCGGGGCAAGAAGCGCCGTCGCCAGAGCAAACTGGTCGTCAATTTCGTTAAAGGTATCGGTGTCAAGGATCACCCGCCTGACGCCTTCCTTTTTT
>JAZSQX010000047.1:0-2409 GCA_045538235.1 Eubacteriales bacterium | reverse complement strand
ACCAATGGTCGCCCCTACACGGCTCCAAAAATAATTCCGTCGTTCGGCTGTGCAGACGGTGAGAAAATAGGCGCCGCAGAGGCTGTAATCATAATTCTCAAGGCGGTTCTTTTTCCGCTTTGGCTGTTCTTTCTTTTCGTCCATTTCTTACATCCCGATCTGCTCAGGCTCGGGAGAAGCGGCGGGTGCGGCGGTGGGGGAGTAGATGACGGCATCCTTCAGGCGGCGCACCTCTCCCGTGAACTGGAGGGTGACGATGGGGCGGAAGAGTTCCGTGCTTTTTGCCATACTGCGGGCGGATTCCACGGTCTGGGTGGAGGTCAGCACCACGGGGCGTGCCAGGGCGATGAGATCGCTGAGGGTGGGTTCCCCCGCTTCGCTCCGGCGGAGAATGTTATCCGGGCGGTTGAAGGAGTCCCTGCCCAGCACGAGAATTTCTGTGCGGTCGGAGGTGAGGAAGCGGTACACGTCCGCGGCGGCTTTGAAGAGGGACACGCTGTCGTAGGCGGTAGGACGGTAGTAGGTGACGGTCACGTCCCCCAGCCCGGCGCGCATCCATTCCAGGGAGCGGACCAGATTGTCCCTCTCGGCTGCGGTATCGGCGGCAATCACCAGTTTCCGCACGCCTGCCCGGGTGATTTCCGCGGCGGCTCCCACCATGGCGACACAGCGGTCACAGTCGCCGCAGAGGACGAAATACCGTCCCCGCTCCGCGTAGCGATCCCGATCGGATTCCTTTGCCTGCCACATAGCGGGAAGGGAGGCGAGGATGCCCCGCAGAGTCTCACGGCTGGGAGCGAGGGATCCGGCGTTTCCGTGGGCGAGGATTTCTCCCGTCATGGAAAGTTGAGTGCCCCGATCTGATGGGATGGAAAAAGGGACACAAGTGAAATCGGCGGCGGAAAAAAGTTGTTCCACTGATCCTCTGATGTTGAGTGCCGCGTCCGTGGTGCGCTTGCGTTGTCTCACCGTACTGCCCTCCTTGGAATGGTGTTTTCCTCCGGCGAAAGTCGGGGGATTTTTTCTATATATGGATATTATAACACATTTTTCGCGGGATTTCTACCGTATTTTGAAAATCGTCGTGGGGGATTTCGGAATCCCTGCGGCGGGGGTGGCGGATCCTTTGTCTCTTCCCCGAAACGTGGGATTTTTTTGGGATTTTCGTGGGACAATCACGGGATGACAAACATTTGTTCGGCGTGGTACAATAGGGGCACAGCGACACAGAAAGGAGGAATCCCATGGAGGAAGAAAAGGCGGCGGGAGGAGTCGGCGGAGGTGGCGGCATCAGCCCAGTGCAGGCGCGGGTGGCATACGCCATGGTGCGTCAGAGGCGATCGGTGGAGGATATTCTGGCGGACGAGGGGATTTCCGAGGAAGAATTCATCCGCTGGGTGACGGAGGGCGGGTTTTCCGAATACGCCGCGTCCCTGGCGAAGGGATTTGCGGAGGCGGATGCGCCCTACATCTGGTCGTCCCTCACGGATATGGCGAAGAAGGGAAGCGTCCCCGCCATCAAGTTGTATTTCGACATCTGGAATCGGAAGGCGACTCCGCGGGCTTCCGTGGATGGAGAAACGGAGGCGCTGCGGCTGGATCTCTTCGGGGAGGAGGACGCATGACGTATCGGTTTGGAGAGAAGCATCGGGCGTACATGAAAAAGGCGTATCGTGCGGTGATCAACGTGGCGGAGGGGGCGGTGCGTGCGGGAAAGACGGTGGACAATCTCTTCGTCTTTGCGGCACTGCTGGAAAACTCCCCGGATCGGTTTCATCTTGCCACGGGATCCACTCTTGGAAACGCCAAATTGAATCTGGGGGACTGCAACGGACTGGGGCTGGAGCATCTCTTCCGGGGGCGGTGCCGCTGGACGAAGTACCGGGGCAATGAGGCTTTGTCGGTGATGACGAGGCGGGGGGAGCGGATCGTGATCTTCTCCGGGGGAAAGAACCGGGATGCGTACAAGAGAATCCGCGGCAATTCCTACGGGATGTGGATCGCCACAGAGATCAATCTCCACGCGGACAGCCTGATCAAGGAGGCGTTCAACCGGCAACTGGCGGCGGCGGACAGGAGAGTGTTCTGGGATCTCAATCCCTCGAATCCGAACCACCCCATTTACCGGGACTATCTGGATCGCTTTGCGGGATTGGTGGAGGGAAGCGAGGTGCGGGAGGGGTATTACAACTACGCCCACTTCACCATATTCGACAATCCCCTGATCCCGAAGGAGAGGCTGGACGAAATCGTTGCCCAGTACGATCCTGCCACGGTGTGGTATCGGCGGGACATCCTCGGAGAGCGGTGCGCGGCGGAGGGGCTGATTTACCGGCGGTTCGCGGACAATCCGGAGGACTTTCTCACGGACTGTGTGGAGACGGAGAGCATCCGCTTCGTGAACGTGGG
>JAZSQX010000010.1:0-3428 GCA_045538235.1 Eubacteriales bacterium | reverse complement strand
CACAGGATTTTCGGGAACGTCCGGTGTGAGGATTGGCGGATCGTTTTCCCGTTCCGGCTCCGTGGGAATCGTGGGCATCACCGGAACCTCCGTGGCTGTCTCAACCGGAAGAACGGGCAGAACCGGCGCCGTTGCGGGAGGCAGTTCTACCGTCTCCCCTTTTGTTTCCGGAGCGACCGATTCGGTTTCCGCAGGGTTTCCTTCTTGAATCGGGGTTTCTTTTGGTGTTATCCACGGCAGCTCCGGTACCGTCACGGTATAGAGCGAAACAGGAAGGCAAAGCCGCAGAACCACCACCAGCCACAACGCATAGATCCCGCGGGGTGAAATCGATTTGCGAAAGACGGTGCGCAGAAGAAGCACTACCGCAATCAGGGCACTAAGCGTAATCAGATAAACAGCCATGGATTACTCCTTTCCTTTGCGTTCCGCTTCATCCAGAATGCGGCGCAGTTCGCTGATCTCCTCCTCACTCAAGGCCTTTCGACCTGCCATGGAGGACACCATCATGCTGATGCTTCCGTCGTATACACGGGACAGAAAGGAATCCGTTTCTCCCGTGGTAATGTCCTTTCGTGTGATAGCGGGATAGTATTGGTGCAGTCGTCCGCTGTCATCCATCGTCACCGCCTCTTTGGTGATCAGCCGCTTCAGCATCACGAAAACGGTTGCTTTCGTCCATCCCGTTTCCTCCTCCAGCGCCTCCACCATTTCTCCGATGGTACGTGGCGCTTTTTGCCACAAGAGCTTCATGATTTTCCATTCGCCGTCCGACAATCCGATAGGTATCATCTTGATCCTCCTTTGGTTGACACTTGTTATCCTGTCTGTATTATATCACACGAGTTGACGCGTGTCAACCCCCATTTTGTCATTTTTGGAAAAAGAAAACTGCGGAATCCCTTTGAGAATCCCGCAGGTCGGTATTATTTCGTTTCGTCCACGTAGGCGCAGGCGGCGAGAGCGGCAATGGCTCCGTCAGCAGCGGCGGTGGTCACCTGGCGGATGGCTTTGGTGCGGCAGTCTCCGGCGACGAAAATCCCCGACTTCTCCGTGATGCAATCCTCTCCGGCGGGAATATAGCCCCGTCCATCCAGAGCGATCCAATCCGCAAAGGCTTCGTTCTGGGGAATCAACCCCACGGCCACAAAGATACCGTCCACCGTGAGCTCCCGGCATTCCCCGGTCTTTTCGTTCCGGATGGCCAGTCCCGTGAGAGTATCGTCCCCGAGATAGCGTTGTGCCGTATGACCCAGCAGGATTTCCACGTTATCCCGTGCCATCAGTTTGTCCGCCAGCTTGCTTTCCCCCGTGAAGAAGTCCAGATTCTGCACCACGTACACTTTTTCCGCGAGATCGGCAAGGAGAATCGCTTCCTGCAAAGCAGAATTACCTCCGCCAATGACCGCAACGGTCTTCCCTTCATAAAAAGCTCCGTCGCACACGGCGCAGAAGGAGATTCCTTCGCCGATGAAGCGGTCTTCGTTCTCCAGTCCCAGAAGGCGATGCTTGGCTCCCGTTGCGATGATGACCGCCTTGGCTTCGTATTCACCGGAATCCGTCACAACCCGCTTGGGATTGCCGTCCACGATCCGGAGAACCTCGGCACATTCCACCTCCGCCTCCTGGAAGAGCACCTGCTCCACCAGTTTTTCGGCGAATTCGTTCCCCGTCACTTCCGCGAAGCCCGGGATATTCTCCACCTTCGGCGAATAGGTAATCTGTCCCCCGAAGGTTCCCTTTTCGATGACCAGCACCGATTTATTTGCCCTGCGAGCATACAGGGCGGCGGTAAGCCCCGCAGGACCACCGCCGATTACAATGATATCAAACATATTCTGTTATCCCTGTCAGAGGTTTATGCGCCCAGCATTTTTTTGATGTCGGAGACACCGTGGTATTTTTCTGCCACGCCGTTCTTCACGACCACCAGCGTGGGAGCCTGCTTGACTCCGAATGCAGCTGCCATTTCGGCGTTTTCGTTGGCGAGGAGTTTTTCGTAGGCGAAGCCTGCTTTATCAAGAACGCTGCACGCGATCTTGCAGTTGGGGCAGGTTGCGGTTGTGAAGAGCCATGCGCCGTCTCCGTCGGATCCGCAGTCAGCACAAGCGTCAGCGGCAGGTGCGGGATCGGCTGGAACCCCGTTCCGGGTGAGTTTGGAACCGGCGATGTCATATACTTTTCTTTCCTTATATTCCTGTGCCTTGCCGTCGTTCCAGTTCTGGATGGGGCGGTAGTAGCCCGTGATCCGGCTATACACCTCGGTTTTCGCACCACAGGTAGGACAGATGAACTGTTCGCCGTTCAGATAACCGTGCTCACGGCATACGGAATACGTGGGAGAGAGGGTGTAATACGGAAGCTTATAATTTTCCGCGATCTTCCGGATAAGGGTTGCGGCAGACTTCCAGTCGGGCAGCTTTTCGCCGAGGAAGGCGTGGAATACCGTACCGGAGGTGTAGAGGGTCTGGAGTTCATCCTGAACGTCCAGAGCGGTGAAGATATCTTCCGTATAGCCAACGGGCAGGTGAGAACTGTTGGTGTAGTAGGGAGCGTCGCCGTCCTTGCCGCCTGCGGTGATGATGTCGGGATAGAACTTCAAGTCGTGCTTTGCCAGGCGGTAGGAGGTGGATTCCGCCGGGGTTGCTTCCAGGTTGTAGAGATCACCGTATTCCACCTGATAATCGGAGAGACGCTCTCTCATGTGGTTGAGCACATCCTTGGTGAACTGCTGTGCCTTCGCATCGGTGAGATCGGCACGGAGCCACTTGGCGTTGAGACCCGCTTCGTTCATACCCACAAGACCGATGGTGGAGAAGTGGTTATTGAAGGTGCCCAGGTACCGCTTGGTGTAGGGGTACAGACCGGCATCCAGAAGCTTTGTGATAACGGTACGCTTTACCTTCAGGGAGCGAGCCGCGATATCCATCAGATGATCGAGGCGCTTGTAGAAGTCCGCTTCATTTTCTGCGAGGTAAGCGATACGGGGCATATTGATGGTGACAACGCCCACGGAACCGGTGGATTCGCCGCTTCCGAAGAAACCGCCGGACTTTTTCCGCAGTTCACGGAGGTCGAGACGGAGCCGGCAGCACATACTTCTGACGTCGCTGGGTTCCATATCGCTGTTGATGTAGTTGGAGAAATAGGGAGTGCCGTATTTGGAGGTCATTTCGAACAGGAGACGGTTGTTCTCCGTGTCGGACCAGTCAAAATCGCGGGTAATGGAGTAGGTGGGAATGGGATACTGGAATCCGCGACCGTTGGCATCGCCTTCGATCATGATTTCGATGAACGCCTTGTTCACCATGTCCATTTCCTTCTGGCAGTCCTTATACTTGAAGTCCACTTCCTTGCCGCCGATGATGCAGTTCAGCTCTGCCAGGTCACGGGGCACCACCCAGTCGAGGGTGATATTGGTGAAGGGA
>JAZSQX010000021.1:0-5260 GCA_045538235.1 Eubacteriales bacterium | reverse complement strand
TAGGATTTTGTATTTAGCATCTCGTATAAAGCGTCGTACAGGGGGCGGAGATAGGGGTCAATCTTGCTTTGGAGGTCCCCCGGCAAAAATCCAAGCCGCTCGCCTGCTTCCACTGCCGGTCGGGTCAGAATGATTCGGCTGACTTCATGGGCACGAAGGGCTTTCACCGCCGCCGCCACCGCCAGGTAAGTTTTTCCCGTTCCGGCAGGACCCACGCCAAGAATGATGGTATTCTTCCGAATGGCATCCACGTATTTCTTCTGTCCCACGGTTTTCGCCTTGATGGGCTTCCCCTTGGCGGTGACAAAGAAGCAGTCGTCATCAAAGGCAGAAAGTTCTCCCATTCTGCCTTCCTGTACCATTCCGATCACGTAGTCCACACTCTGGTCGGTGGGTTCTTCTCCAAAGGTGACGATCCGCTTCAGGTAGGAGAGAACATCCGCCGCCATGGAAACGGCATCCCCTTCTCCCTCCACCACCACGGTGTCTCCCTCGTCGTTGGGGTTCTGGGTATTGAAAATCCGCACGTCGAACTCTTTTTCGATCCGGCGGGCATTTTTATCGAAACTGCCGAACAGTCTTGCGGTCACTTCCGCATTCGGTATCTGAATCTTTTTCTGTATCATGTTTTCTGAACCTTCTCCCCTCTCGGGGTGTACTCTCACGAATTGGGATGAAGCTCTCCCTCTTCCGTCCATGCGGTAAATTCCTCCACGGTGCCGATGTCCTTCGACAGAATCAGTGTACAGGAAATCCGGCAGATCCCGTCGGAAACCTCCGTTTCAATCAAGCGCTCCGTCAGCTGGGCGTTTTCCGTTGCCTGGCGGATTTTTTCGCTGAGGAGCCTGAGAGCCTCCGCCGCAGCATCCTCGACGGACACCTCCTCCCTCACCGTTTCCGCCTCCCGGTATACCGTCTCCGAAAACCATACGGGCAGCGTCACAAGACCGAATGGGCATAATTGCTCCATCTTATATATTTTATCACAATCGGGGTATGCAATTCTACCCTTTCCGAAAAGATTTATAGTTTTTTTGAAAATTTTTATCGATTTCCGGGAGATTTCCTCCCCCGTAAGGCGGCGAACCTCCCGTTTTGTCTCCACGGACACCGAAAGTGGGACCGTGGTGGTACATCGCACTTCCCCGGCAGCGTACTGAAACCGTGCGGAGCCGTCCTTGTTTTCGATCACACCGGAAATAAGCACCTGTCCCGCCCGAACCAGATCCCCCGCCTGCACCGCCGCCTGTCCCTGGAATACCCGTATATCCTCCACAATGCCATCGCAGGAAGCCACAATATTGGCATACGTGTTCGCCTCGTGATTTGGTCTCTCATCCCGCCACAATTCCCGCACCTGCACTTCCGCCACCGTGCCATTCCGATACACCGACAGCCACGCCAGATCCTTCTGTTCCGCCGCATATCGGGCGTGGAGAACGTCAAAGTCAATGTCCCCCCACCGATCCCCCACGCAGCATCCCATCTCCTCCAGCCGTGAGAGAATCTCCGACGTGGGCGTTTTGGTATTCCCCTCCACTCGCACGTCCCAGATCAGCCCTTCGGAATAGAACATCCAGCCGAAGAGAAGCAGGCACCCCAGG
Organism: Eubacteriales bacterium; assembly: GCA_045538235.1. Classification (GTDB taxonomy): domain Bacteria; phylum Bacillota; class Clostridia; order Oscillospirales; family CAG-272; genus UMGS1696. Next base: position 3,656 of record JAZSQX010000021.1, on the reverse strand, counting down.
GGAATCATCGGGCGCATGAGAAGAAACTGCACCACCGTGGGAATGCCCCCTTCGTCCGTCACCTCAATTTCGCACCCCTGCTCTTTCGCGAGAATCCCCAGACGATCCGCTTCCCGCTTTCTTAGCCGGAACCGGATTCCCCCGTCCTCTTCCATCACCTGTCTGCGAAGTCCGAAACGGAAGCGGTACACGGTGTCCATCACCCAGACTCGATCCGATTCCCTCACCCGCATCTCCCGCCATCCCAGGAGAAAATCACTCAGTCGGTTCAGCATGACGATGCCTCCCCGGGCTTCTCAAGGGATACGGAAGCAATCTTTCCCCGCACATACAGGGAGTTTTCCCGGAAATCCTCCAGCAAAAGATTCTCGCCGCATACCGTGAAGTAATCCTCCCCCACCACCAGCACAATCCGATTCCGCTCGTATTCCAGAATCCCCCGGCAGCCGTAGATTTCCGTCTCTGTTTTTCCGCGGATGGTGATAACGGGGACGCTTGTAATCACGTCGCTGTCCACTTCCAGAAACGAAGCAATCCGTTCGCGGATGGGACGGCGGCGCACTGCCAAAGACGGGGATTTCCCCATTTTATCGTATAAAAAAGAGCGTTTTTCTTCCGTCAATTGTCCTCTCTCCCTTGCATATAGTGTACCGATGCATTTTATGCCGCCGCTCCCCCATCCATGCGGCACTGTACGGAGATTTTTATGATCGCAAAAAAGTTACACGCTTCTCTTTTCACGCTGGCGGTTGGATTTGCCATGGTTCTCCTTCTCTGGCAGGAGGACGTGGCACGCAATGCCGCACGAGATGCCCTTCTATTATCCGCCGGCACGGTAATCCCCGCCCTCTTTCCCTTTATGGTTCTGTCCGGCATTGCGGTTTCCCGGGATGTTTTCACATCATGCTCCCGGTTTCTTCCGCTTCACAAGCCCGCCCGTCTTCCTCCCGACGCCGCATCGGTGATTCTCCTCGGCTTCATCGGCGGAGCTCCCGTGGGGGCAGTGGCAGCCTGTCGTCTATACGAAAAAGGCAGACTCTCGCGCCATGATGCCGTCCGTCTCTGTTCCCTTGTCTCCAATCCCAGCCCGCCTTTCTTTTTCAGCACCGTGGCAGTCTGGTGGGGTGCGCCCCTCTTTGGAATCTTTTTGTGGATCACCTCGTTTCTCATCGGACTTCTCCTCTGCCGCTGGCTCCCCAGTCAAGGGGATACGCCGCCTCCTTCTCCGCTCCCATCCGTCCGGGAAGAGCCTCTTGAAAGTCTGTCCGGCTCTTTCTGCCGTTCCGTCTCCGATGCCGCCTCTACCTGTCTGATCATCGCCGCCTACACCGTCTTCTTCCGCACCTCCGCCGCCGTACTGGCATCCTTTTTTCCCGCTCTCTCCGTCCCCCTCTCGATGGTGTTTGAGTTCACCTCCGGTGCCGTGTCCGGTGCAGGAATGGGCGGGATGCTCGGCGGGGCGGTGACGGGATTCTCCCTCGGCTTTCTCGGGCTGTCCGTCTTCATGCAGATCTGTGCCGCCGCTGCACCCGTGGGACTGCCTACCGCCAGAATCTTTGTCACCCGCCTCCTCCACGGGATTCTTCTGGGCACCGCCGCCTCCCTGTTCTGCCGTTTTTACTCCATGTCCCCCGCCGTTCCTACCGGAATGCCCTGGCAGGAAAAGCCCCTCGCATTCCCCATCGGCCTCCTGATTTTTCTGTTTTTCACCGCCGTTTTGCTGTCTGAGAAAAAGAAATCCCTGTGAAAATGCCAAATCTCCCCCCACTTCGGGAAAATCCTTCGAGAGAGGTCTTGATTTTTTGTCGGATATTTATTATAATATTGTGGGTATGTTTGTAATACTGCCAAATAAGATGCAGGAGATTACCGATGAAACAGGATGACGAAAAAATTGAAAAATTCTGCAAATTCTGCGAGAACGCGGGAAGTCTGTCCAATCCGGACGTAATGCTTTGCAAGCGCCACGGTGTGGTCAGCGCCTCCCACCTATGCCGCCGATTCCGCTACGATCCCTTAAAGCGGGAACCAAAACGGCTGACAAAAGAGATCCGGCTTGAATATGTAGAAATCTGATTTGGCAAACTGAAAATAACCGGGCAACTATCAAATAACACAAATTGTTTTGGAGGACGAACCTTTGATCATCGCATTGGAAGAAGCAAAATACAGACTGGAGAATTTCCGGAAGGACGTAGCGGAACTTGGCAGCGCACTCCGCATTGACGAATTGCGCAAAAAAGTCGAAGAGTTGGACGCCACCACCGCGGCAGCCGAATTCTGGAACGACCAGGAAAACTCCGGCAAGGTTCTGAAGGAAATCAAGCGGCTGAAGGATAAGATCGGTGCTTTTGAATCCCTGGAAGCCAAGCTGGAGGACACCATTACTCTTGCGGAAATCGCCATTGAAGAAAACGACGAATCCCTCGTGGAGGAAGTGGAAGCGGATGTAGCAGCCATTGAAGCGGAAGAAGAGCGCCAGCGGATTGAAATCCTTCTCTCCGGGGAATACGATGCCAACAACGCCATTATCTCCTTCCATCCGGGCGCGGGCGGTACCGAGGCACAGGACTGGGCACAGATGCTCTACCGGATGTACACCCGCTGGGGCGAACGTCACGGTTTCAACGTAAAACTCCTCGACTGGCTGGATGGAGAAGAAGCCGGGCTGAAATCCGCCACCATCATGATCGAAGGGGTCAACGCCTACGGCTATCTGAAGAGCGAAAACGGCGTGCACCGTCTGGTTCGCGTTTCCCCCTTCGCCTCCTCCGGACGCCGTCACACCTCCTTTGCTTCCGTGGAGGTTATGCCCGAATTCGAAGACGACAACACCATTGAGCTGAAGGAAGAAGAACTGGAAATCACAGCACACCGTTCCAGCGGTGCCGGCGGTCAGCACATCAACAAGACCGACTCCGCGATCCGTATCGTTCACATTCCGACAGGCATCGTAGTCGGCTGTCAGACCGAACGCAGCCAGCTCCAGAACAAGGAAACCGCACTCAAGATGCTGAAATCCAAGCTCATGGAAATCAAGCAGCGGGAAAAGCTGGACAGAATCGAAGATATTAAGGGTAACAAGACCAACATCGAATGGGGCGCACAGATCCGTTCCTACGTATTCATGCCCTACACCCTGGCGAAGGATACCCGTACCGGCTTTGAAGACGGCAATATTCAGGCGGTCATGGATGGAGAAATCGACGGCTTCATCAATGCGTATCTGAAAATGAACGCCGCTCAGAACTAATCCCCGACAACATCATGAAAAAAGAAGAATCCCGCTTTGCCCCCGGCACCGTGTTTGAAGGCATGACCTCCATCCGCGGTGTGCTGGCAGGCATGGAAAGCGGTATCAGCGACCGCAGAATCCGGCGCATTCTCGTGGATTCCGAAAAACAGGCGAGCCGGGCGAAGGAGTTAGGCTGGCTCCGGCACAAGGCGGAAGAATACGGCTTTGGTATCGAATCCGTCTCCGCGGAAGAAATGGATGCCATGACCACGGGCAATACCCACGGCGGCATTATCGCGGAATGCACCGAACGCACCATTCCCCCACTCATTGCCGATGCCATTCGCCCGGGCGGATTCACCGTGATGATCGAAGGGATTGAGGATCCCTACAATTTCGGCTATGCCCTTCGCTCCCTGTA
>JAZSQX010000073.1:0-11852 GCA_045538235.1 Eubacteriales bacterium | reverse complement strand
GCTTCCTCATCCTTGACAATGCAGATGCCGTTGTAGATTTCTGTGTTCAGAATTGCGGGAATGACGCCGTCGCCGATACCCATCTGCACATGCGTACCGATGGAGCCGCCGGACAGGATTGCCGCATTTTCCGGCTCGACTGCCCAGATTTCCATGTGGGGATTGGCTTCCCGGAGGATTTCCCCGATGCCCGTGATGGTGCCGCCGGTGCCGATGCCGGAGCAGAAGCCGTGGATGGGGCGATCCATATCACGGAGAATTTCTGCTGCCGTGCCCGATCGCTGGATGGCGGGGTTGGCGGGATTCTCGAACTGCTGGGGAACGAATACGTTGGGGTCTTCCGCCTTCATGCGCAGTGCCAGATTCAGGCATTCTTCGATGCACTGCCCGATGTTGCCTGCGTCGTGCACGAGAACCACCTCGGCACCGTAGTGTTCGACCAGCTTGCGCCGTTCTACGCTGACGGAGTCCGGCATGATGATGCGAACTTTGTAGCCCCGCACGGCACCGACCAGCGCGAGCCCGATTCCCTGGTTGCCGCTGGTGGGTTCCACGATGACGGTATCCGGGTGAATCAGCCCTTTTTCCTCTGCGTCGCGGATCATATTAAAGGCGGTGCGGGTCTTGATGGATCCGCCCACGTTCAGTCCTTCAAATTTGACGTAAATTTCCGCCCCGGCCGGATCGGGAAGATGCTGCAGGCGGATCATGGGAGTGTTGCCCATGGCTTCTAAAATGTTGTTGTATATCATAACTACCTCGTCGAGTGGGTTCTTTCCATTGTATGCAGAAAACGCCATACAGTATACCACATCCTTCGTCCGAATGCAAGCGTTTTTGATGAATTTCGCGCCGGATCCCCATCGAGGGAAAAAATTGTATTTTGACCCTTGCGGGGGGTGGAGATTTATGGTATAATAAAGCAAAAGAACAAAGAGAACGGTTGGGGAGGTACTATGGCAAAGACGTACGCAAAAACGCTGACGCTGATGTCGGATAAAGCGGAAATCGACTTCATTGCGGAATTTCAATACACCTGTTTTTCATCCATGTATCCCTTCCAGATTTTTCCGAATCGGGGACTGAGGGAGATCTCCTTTGCGCCCATTACCATTTTCTGCGGCGGGAACGGCTCGGGGAAATCCACGCTGCTCAACATTCTCGCGGAGAAAACGGGAATCCGCCGCCGGACTGCCATGGGACGGAGCACCCTGTTCGATCAGTACGTGGATGCCTGTTCCTATGAGGGGGTTCGGACACCGGCAGGAAGTGATTTCATCACCAGCGACGACGTGTTTGCCTATCTTTCGGACGTGCGCCGGGCTACGGAGTCCATTGACGTGCGCCGGACGGAGTTGTTTGAGGAGATCCAAGAAAGACGGGCGGCGGAAGCCAATCCCTTTACCTCTCTGGCGGACTATGACACGTGGCTGGAGAATTACGAGGCGCGGAAGAAATCCATGACCAAGTCGAAATTCGTGCGCCAGCGTCTCCGGACGGAAGTGGAACTGCACTCCAACGGGGAGAGCGCCATGAACTATTTCGCCGAGCGGATCGGGGAAGAGGCGCTGTATCTTTTGGATGAGCCGGAGAACAGTCTGTCCGTTCCTCTTCAGATGAAGCTGCGGGATTTTATTGCAGACAGCGCCCGGTTCTTTGGATGCCAGTTTGTGATTGCCACCCATTCGCCCATTCTGCTTTCTCTGGAGGATGCCCTCATTTACGATCTGGATTCCGTTCCCGTGGAGACGCGGGCGTGGACGGAGATTGAAAACGTCCGGCGGTATTTTGAATTTTTCGAAGAACATCGGGATGAATTTGATGGGGTGTGACGGAGTCTTCCATTCTCTTTTATAATGAAAGAGCCATTTGCGATGAAAGTTCGTTTTTTAACAAAAACAGACTTTTTTGCTGTTTGGTATTGTAAAGCATTTGATTTTGTGATATAATAACTTTGTGTTTCAATTTATTGGAAAAACGGAGAAAATTATGGTAAAACTCGAGACAGAAGTGAAGCGGGAAATCCGACGGATGGCGCTGGGATGTGCGATTTGCACGGCGGCGGTGATTCTGGGATTTTGGGCATTCGGTCGCCTGGACGCATCCGTTTGGATCGGCGGTGGGCTTGGCTGGGTGCTGGCTGCGGGAAACTTCTATCTGATGTCCCTGGGAATCACGAAGGCACTGGCAACGGGGGACGAGGCGGCGGCAAAGCTGAAAATGCATTCCTCCTACATCGGACGCACGGTGGTGATGCTGGCGATCATTGCTCTGTCCATTCTGGTGGACGGGATTCACTGGCTTCCCGTGGTGGCATCGGTGTTCTATCCGAGAATCGTGATTACGGCTGTGAATTTTTGGGGACTCTATCGTAACAGAAAAAATCCTCCGGAACCGAGTGCCGCAGAAGGAACGGCAGAGCAGGAGGAGGACGGCGACGGGGAGTCAGACGAATTCGAGAAATTTGTCAGCGGCTTTTCGAAGGGTCCTGTACCGGGAGAACCGGTCAAAGCATCCTCTCAAAAGGGAAAGGAGGAGAACGGGGACGATGACTCCTCGCTCGCTTAAAGTTTATGGATTCCATCAGCATTACGGGCGCAAAGATTCTCTTTGAAATTCCCGTGTTCGGCGGAATTCCCGTCACGGAAACCCAGGTGAATTCCTGGATTGTTCTGGCACTCTTGACCGTTCTGTGCATCGTTCTCACCCGGAATCTTCAGGTTCGGGCGGTGACGAAACGGCAAATTGTGGCGGAGTGGATCGTCGAAAAGGTGACGGGACTGGTGAGGGGCAATATGGGAGAGACATTCCTCTCTTTCACGCCCTTTGTAGCGGCGATTTTAGGATTGTCCGCTCTGTCCTCCCTCCTGGCGCTTCTTGGAATGTATCCCCCCACGGCGGATCTCAACACGGTGGCGGGCTGGGCCATTTTGGTGTTCGTTGTGATTACGTTCTTCAAAATCAAAACCAGCGGTGTTCTCGGCTATATGAAGAGCTTTACCACCCCCTTCGCGTTGTTTACGCCCTTCAATATCCTCAGCGAATTTTCTACGCCCGTCTCCATGGCGTTCCGTCACTTCGGCAATATCGTGTCGGGTACGGTGATTTCTGCTCTGGTGTATGCGGCATTGGCGGCACTTTCTACGTTGCTTCTGGGCTGGCTGCCCGGAATTTTCGGGGAGATCCCCTTCCTTCAGATCGGTCTTCCCGCGATTTTATCCATTTATTTCGATCTGTTCAGTTCCTGTATGCAGGCGTTCATCTTTGCGATGCTGACCATGCTTTATATCGCGGGCGCTACACAGGACGAGTGACATCAATACCATATCAAAGATAGGAGATATCATTATGGAACTGGCAAATGCAAAAGCAATTATTCTGGCAGGATGCGCCATCGGTGCAGGTCTTTCTCTGATCGCAGGCATCGGCCCCGGTATCGGGGAAGGCTACGCGGTTGGTAAGGCGTGTGAAGCAATCGGACGGCAGCCCGAATCCAAGGGAGCTGTGACTTCTACCATGATCATGGGATGTGCTATCGCGGAGACGACGGGTATTTACGGCTTCGTCATGGGGCTTCTTCTGATGCTTCTCGCACCGAATCTCTTTCTTGCCAAACTGTAAGCAGAGACGGAATCTCTCCCGCAAAGACGGGAAGTTGGGAGAACACGGAACATGAATCAAGAATATCTGGAACTCATCTCTCTGAATATCTGGCATATCCTCGCTTCCGTGGGGAATCTGCTTCTTCTCACCTGGATTCTGAAGAAGTTTTTGTTCCGTCCGGTGCAGAACATTCTGGCGGAACGAGAACGTCAGGTGGATGGCATCTACCGTGCGGCGGAAGAAACGGCGGCACTGGCAGAGCATGACCGACTGTTGTATCAGGACAAGCTGGCGGGTGCCAAGCAGGAAGCGGATGACATCGTAAAGGCGGCAGTGGCGCGTGCCGACAGACAGAGTGATGAAATCATCGAAACGGCCAACCGGAAAGCACAGGAAACCATGAAAAAAGCGGAAAGCGACATTGCTCTCGAAAAGAAGAAGGCAATGAACGAACTCAAAAACGAGATTTCCGAAATTTCCGTGCAGATTGCGGAAAACGTCGTGGGACGTGAAATCCGCGAAGAGGATCACAGGGAACTGATTGACTCCTTCATCGACCGTCTCTGAGAGAACGGGAGGTGCTTGGATGAACGAAATTATCAAGGAATACGGCGGTGGCTTGTATGCGCTGGCGGCGGAGGAGCATCTGGAAGAGCATTTCATGGGGCAAATCCGTCTTCTGCGGGATCTTTTACCGGCGGATTATATCCGACTGCTGATCCATCCCGCCATTCCCAAGGAGGAACGGGTGGCGCTGGTGAGCGGGGCGCTGGACGGACGGGTGCATCCCCATCTTGCCAGTTTTGTGAAGCTCATGACCGAGCGGAACCTCGCCACGGAAATCGTCTCCTGCTTTGGGGAATTTGAGCGGCTGTATTACGATGCTTTTGGGATCGTGCGGATTCGTGCACAGAGCGCGGTACCGCTGAACGACGGGCAGAAGAAAAAACTGGAAGACAAGCTCACCGCTTCCACGGGGCATCGGGTGGAAGTCACCTACGAGGTGAATCCCTCCCTTCTTGGGGGACTGCGGCTCTTGTTTGACAATCGGCAGATGGATGACAGCATACGCACCCGGCTGCGGGAAATCCGTGATCGGCTGGCAGGCGTTGTCCTGTGACGAGCCGGCAAAAATGAGGAATCGGAGAAAATCATATGGGACTGCGTGGAACCGATCGTGCGGATCTTCGTCCGGACGAAATCAGTCAGATTATCAAAAATCAAATCAAGCAATACGAAAATAAAATCGAAGAGGCGGAAACGGGAACGGTCATCACCGTGGGCGACGGCATTGTCCGGGCGTTCGGGCTGGAAAACTGCATGGCGAATGAGCTGGTGCAGTTTGAAGGCGGCGAATACGGGATGGCGATGAACCTGGAAGAACAGACCGTCTCCATTGTCATGCTGGACGATGCGGAAGGCATCAAGGAAGGAACCAAAATCAAGCGGACGGGGGACGTGGTGTCCGTACCCGTGGGAGAAGGGATGATCGGACGGATTGTCAACGCCCTCGGTCAGCCCATTGACGGCAGAGGTCCCACGGGATGCACCGAACGCCGTCCCATCGAGCGGGAAGCCCCCGGCATTATCAAGCGAAAGAGTGTCAGCGTACCTCTTCAGACGGGCATCAAGGCCATTGACTCCATGATTCCCATCGGAAGAGGACAGCGGGAACTGATCGTAGGGGACCGCCAGACGGGGAAGACCTCCATCGCCATTGACACCATCCTCAATCAGAAGGACACGGGGGTCATCTGCATCTACGTTGCCATCGGTCAGAAAAACTCCACCGTGGCAGGCATTGCGGAGACCATCCGGAAAAACGAAGCCGATCGCTATACGGTGATTGTGTCCGCCTCCGCTTCCGAAAGTGCGCCTCTTCAGTATATCGCTCCCTATGCGGGCTGTGCCATTGGGGAATACTTCATGGAGCAGGGGAAGGACGTTTTGGTGGTGTATGACGATTTGTCCAAGCACGCCGTGGCGTATCGAGCCATGTCCCTTCTGATCCGCAGACCGCCGGGACGAGAAGCCTATCCGGGGGACGTGTTCTATCTCCACTCCCGCCTTCTGGAACGGGCGGCACGGGTGGCTCCGGAATACGGCGGCGGATCTCTGACGGCACTTCCCATTATCGAAACCCAGGCAGGGGACGTGTCGGCATATATTCCCACCAACGTGATTTCTATCACCGACGGGCAAATTTTCCTGGAGACGGAATTGTTCCACGCCGGGGTCATTCCCGCGGTGAATCCGGGGATTTCTGTGTCCCGCGTGGGTGGTTCGGCACAGATCAAAGCCATGAAAAAGGTGGCGGGACCGCTGAAGCTGTTGTATTCCCAGTACCGGGAACTGCAGGCATTCGCTCAGTTCGGCTCCGATGTGGACGCGGACACCAAAGAGCGGCTGGCTCTGGGCGAACGGATTGTGGAAATTCTCAAACAGGAGAAAAGTCAGCCGGTGCCGGTGGAATATCAGGTGGCGATTCTCTATGCCGCCGTCAACGGACATCTCATGAACATTCCCGTGGATGAGGTGGCGCAGTATGAAAAGGAATTGTACGCGTATTTGCGAACCCATTACGACGAACTGATGACGCGCATTCGGGAGACGGGCGTGCTGACCGATGAGGATACCGCACTGCTGGCAGGCGCCATCGAAGAAATGAACGCATCCTTCCTTGCCGGACGCTCCGGGGGGGATGCGGAACACCGATAAGAGAGCGGGGTTGACCCATGGGTGCGAATATCAAAGCCATACGGGGACGGATCAAAAGCGTAGATTCCACCCGGCACATTACCAAAGCCATGGAGCTGGTGGCATCCTCCAAAATCAAGCGGGCGGGTGTCCGAATGGAAGAATCCCGCTTCTACCGCAGTACCATGCAGGATGCGATGGCATCGCTGGCGTCGGAGAATACCATTTACTCCCGTCTGCCTTCCCGGGATCTGCCCACTCTGTACCTCATTGTGGCGGGGGACAGGGGACTGGCAGGAGGCTATAATAACAACATTTTCCGCTCATCCCGTGCGACGCTCCGGGAGGGGGATCTGGTAATTCCCATCGGCAAGCGGGCGGTGGACTATTATATGGGGCGGTCTCATATCACCCTGGTGTCGTCGGAATTTCTGTCCGCGGAGCATTTTCGGGCAGAAGAGGCTTCCCAAATTGCGTCTCTGGCGGCAGACAAGTATCAACGCGGGGAGATCGGCGGCGTTTCGATCATCTCGACGAAATTTGTTTCCATGCTTTCTCAGCAGGTGGAATGGACCCCTCTGCTTCCCCTCCGGAAAACGGACACGAAAAGGGAAGAATCCGCTTTTTCCGCGACGGTGGAATTTGAGCCCAGTGCGGAAGAGGTGCTGGCGGCGCTGATTCCTCAGTATATGGCGGGCGTTCTCTATTCCGCCGTGATGGAGGCGTTTGCGTCGGAATTGGCGGCACGGCGGTCTGCCATGGATACTGCCACCAAGAATGCGGATGAAATGCTGGAAGAATTGAACCTGAACTATAACCGGGCGAGACAGGGCGCCATCACCCAGGAGATTACGGAAATCGTCGCTGGGGCGAATGCCTGAGTGGGGATTCTCGGCAAACTGATATCGAGTAAGACAAAGAAAGGCATGGTCAGAAATATGGAAAACAATCAGCACATCGGCCGCGTTACCCAGGTAATCGGACCGGTTATCGACGTGCAGTTTGATGACGGAAAACTGCCGGAGATTCTGAATGCCATTGAAATTGAATTTGCAGGAAAGCACCTCACGGCAGAGGTGTCGGGGCACGTGGGAGACAACGTGGTGCGCTGTATTGCCATGAGCTCCACGGACGGACTGGTGCGAGGAACGAAAGCAGTCGATACGGGTGCGGGTATCCGTGTTCCCGTGGGACCCGAAACCCTCGGACGAATTTTTAACGTGCTGGGAGAGCCCGTGGACGAAGGCAACGAGCCGAAGGATGCGGAGCGGTGGGAAATCCATCGTCCGGCTCCCAGTTATGAAGAACAGTCGGTGAACACGGAGATTCTGGAAACGGGAATCAAGGTGATCGACCTGATCTGCCCCTATACCAAGGGGGGGAAGATCGGTCTGTTCGGCGGTGCCGGAGTCGGCAAAACCGTCATCATCATGGAACTGATCAACAATATCGCCAAGGAACACGGCGGGATTTCCGTCTTTACCGGGGTGGGAGAGCGAACCCGTGAAGGGAACGACCTCTACAACGAAATGAAGGAATCCGGGGTTCTTGAAAAGACCGCGCTGGTCTATGGTCAGATGAACGAGCCGCCGGGAGCCAGAATGCGGGTGGGACTGTCCGGTCTTACCATGGCGGAGTATTTCCGGGATCGAGAAAACCAGGATGTGCTCCTCTTTATCGACAATATTTTCCGCTTTACCCAGGCGGGCTCCGAGGTGTCTGCCCTTCTCGGTCGGATGCCCTCTGCCGTAGGGTATCAGCCTACGCTGGCAACGGAAATGGGCGCTCTTCAGGAACGGATTACCTCTACCAAACGGGGATCCATCACCTCCATTCAGGCGGTCTACGTGCCGGCGGACGACTACACCGACCCGGCTCCCGCTACCACCTTTGCCCATCTGGATGCCACTACCGCTTTGAGCCGTTCCATCGCCTCCCAGGGGATTTATCCCGCTGTGGACCCGCTGGAATCCACCTCCCGGATTCTCACCCCCGACGTGGTGGGAGAAGAGCATTACCGGGTGGCGAGAGAAGTGCAGCGTATCCTCCAGCGGTACCGGGAACTGCAGGACATCATTGCCATCATGGGGATGGATGAGCTGTCCGAGGAAGACAAGCTGGCGGTTTCCCGTGCGAGAAAGGTGCAGCGATTCATGTCCCAGCCCTTCCATGTGGCGGAGCAGTTCAACGGATATGCCGGAAAGTACGTTCCATTGAAAGAGACCATCCGGGGCTTCCGGGAGATCATTGAGGGACGGTGCGACGCTTTGCCGGAGAGTGCGTTCCTCTACATCGGCTCCATTGACGATGCTTTTGAAAAGGCAAAAATGGAATCCCGCGGGGAATGAGCGGCGGAGGAGAGGAAATGAAACAGTTCAGACTTTGCATCGCCTCGCCCGACGGAAAGCGATTTGACGGGGATGCCTGTCAGTTGTCCGTGCGGGGGATTGGCGGGGAACTTGCCATTCTGGCGGGACATATTCCCTTTGTCACCGCACTGGCGGAGGGGGAGTGCCGGGTGTATACGGGGGAGGACGGAAAAGAAATCCGCCGCGCCCACTGTTCCGGGGGAATGCTGGTCGTTTCCCGGGAATGCGTGCGCCTTCTATCCTCCGATTTCCGCTGGAAGAAGGAAACAGAATAAAACCTGGGGGTGTCGTATATGGGGAAGATTCCCCTCACCCCCCTCGCCATCGGCATAAAAACGGGAGAAGCTTCCCGTTTTTTCCTTTCCTGCAAGAAAGACAAAATCGATAATTCTGCACTTTCCTCCTGCCATGGCGGGGAAAATACGAAGGTCGCGCCCTCCGATGCCGAAGGAAAGTGGATGACTCCCACGTGGTTCGATACTGCCGTGATGGGGGAACTTCGGACCGATACCGCTTCCATGGGGGGAACCTTCGCCAAATCCCGGGATTTCCTCGATTTGTATGCGGAATGCGGGGTCAATGTGATCTGGCTGTGCCCGATTTATGAGCGTGGTGCAGGAGGCAACGGCTACGGTAACGTGGGACTTCACCGGGTAGAGCCCACTCTGACTGGGACAAAAAACCAGGAAAAAGGCTGGGAGGATGTGGCATCGTTCCACCCCGTGATCCCCTATGATTACAACGGGGTGTATCTGGTGGAAGGACTCCGGTGATGAGATTGAAATGAAAAGAAGGTGCAGTGGGAATCGATGAATTCCGGCTGCACCTTGTTTTGATAGATGGTAAGATTTATTCCCCCGGATTGCGGACGGTGCCGAGGAAGAGGGGAACGTTGTCCGCATTGGTAATGACATAGAGGAAGGGACGGTTGAGGAAAACCTCTTCCTTCCGTACCGGTGCGGCGGTTTTCATAATCAGGATTCCCGTAGCGGCGGCTGCTTTGGTGCCGTGCTCGTTCAGAATGATTTTGGCTTTCTGGAAAATCTGGCTGATGGCAAGATTGTTCATGCCGGATTCCTGGAGACCGCCCAGTTCTGCCTCGCCCGAGAAGGGAAGACGGAGACCCATCTCCTGCATCCTATCTCCCAGCTCGATTCTGCAGTCGTATTCGAATTTCGGAATGGCAACCCGTACCTCCTCGTCACCGGATTTTGCCGCTTCCAAGAGGGCGGAAAGATCCAGCGAAGCGACGAACTCATCGATGCTCATCCCTTCGTCGGGGAGGACTGCGGTGAAGGAGTAGCCGTCCTTGTACGCCTTGGAGAAGCCTTTGCCGCCATCCACGGTGAAGAAGGTGTTTTCTTCGGAATAGAGGAAATCCACCGTGGATTCGGTTCCGTCTTCTGCCGTGAAGATCGCCTCGCTCACGTCCCCTTCGTCGTATTCCTCTTCCCAGATGCCGTCAAACAGTACCGTGTTCAGAAGAACCAGCACCATGGCGGGATCCAGATCGGACAGCATTTCAGGGATCATGCCGTCGGTTTTGTCGCTGACCCACTGGTTGATGGTGGTGAGGGTAGCGGGATCGGCAAAGGGGAGGGAGTGTGCTTCTGCATTGTAGTATTTTTGCGCCACCGTCACAAAATCGTCGGAAAGGGTAAAACTGTCCCGATTCGCCCAGGCGGAGTTTGCCACGTTGACCTTCGATTCCTTGGTGTTTTCGAGGGCAAGGGTGAGGGTATAGAGGTATTCGTTCATGTCTTCGATGGCGATACCGCTGTTCAGGGCTTCAAATTCCGTCAGCGTTTCCCCGGAGGCACCGTTGGCACACAGGGACAGGGCATAGATCACGGACAGTGGGGAGAGAACGAGATTGTTTTCTTCCTGCTTGTTTACGAGCTGATAGAGCGTTTCGGAAAATGCGGTGACGGCATCCCGGAAAGCGGTATCCGGATCGGCTCCGGTGGGCTCTTTTTCCGCAGCGGCAATGGAGCGGGCGGCAGGAGAGGGGATGTCGCCGGGATCCGCATTGTTTCCGTTTGTGGGATCTGCAGGATTCGGAATGGCAGCCGCGCAGGAAGTGAAGAGAAGGGCGGCAGCCAGGGTGAGAAAAAGGGTGCGCCTGATGGTCATATTCAATCCTCCGTTTTGAGTTTGTCCGTTAGACGATGAAATGGGGGCAAATGTTCCCGACGAAACCGGACTTTTTTGGATTTCTCCCGGTTTTCTCTTGCAATTTTCCGGGCGTGTGATATAATTTAAGTAAAGAAACCCGTTCGGCGAAATCCCGAAGGAACGATGCCGGGCGACAGGCAAGAAAACAACGGAAAGAGACAGGTGTGTCATGGCAAAACAACAATATCTGGAATGCGGCAAAGCGGTAAGTACCCATGGAGTCCGAGGAACGCTGCGGCTGGAATGCTACTGCAATACGCCCGAAGTTCTGGCAAAACTGCGGACGATTTACCGCAAAGGGGCGGACGGTTCCTTTATTCCCATGCGGGTGCGGGCGGCATCGGTGCAGAAGCACATGGTGCTGTGTACCTTTGAGGCAATTTCCACGCTGGAGGATGCGATCCCGTACAAGGGGACGATCTTCTATGCCGACCGGAAGGATTTGAAAACGGGGGACAACGAGGTGTTCGTGGCAGATTTGCTGGGACTTCCCGTGATGGATGCGGAAAGCGGGGAGCGCTACGGAACCATCGCCGATGTGATTACCCCCGGGGGACGGGATGTGTACGTGATCGACGACGTGCGGGGCGGACAGTTCATGATCCCCGTTGTGGCGGAGTTTGTCCGGGATGTGATCACGGAGGGAGAGGGCGCCGGCGTCTACGTGAAACTCATTGAAGGAATGCGGGAGTGACGGCGATGCGGATTGATATTCTGACTCTGTTCCCTGAATTTGTGGACGGGATTCTCTCCGAGAGTATCATTGGTCGGGCGCGCCGTGCCGGAAAACTGGACATCCGTACCCACAATATCCGGGATTATTCCGAGGATAAGCACCGCCGGGTGGACGATACTCCCTACGGTGGCGGAAGAGGAATGCTCATGGCGGCACCCCCTATTTATCGCTGTTATCGGGCGGTGGCAGAGTTCGCCGAAGCCGATGGCATTTCGGAGAAGCCGTATGTGATTTATCTTTCCCCTCGCGGACGGGTGTTCCGGCAGGAGGTG
>JAZSQX010000050.1:0-3055 GCA_045538235.1 Eubacteriales bacterium | reverse complement strand
CATAACGGGAGTAATGCTCCGCATAACGGGAGTAATGCTCCGCATAACGGGAGTAATGCTCCGCATAACGGGAGTAATGCTCCGCATAACGGGAGTAATGCTCCGCATAACTCCAACTCCCCTGAAAAATTTGTGATGGGGGGCATGGGTCATAGCGCCGCCATTTGGTGAAGCGTACTTCACTCACCTGTTTACATCGTAGGGCTGGGGGTGGGACTGTTGATTTCATCGAAGTCCGCCCGCCGTTTCATACGATATAAGCCCGTTGTTGCGGCGAGAGCAAGCCCCGCCCTACGGTTCACCAAGTTTCACCTGTGCTTTGTTAGCGAAAGCTTGAATCACATCTCACCAAATCGGCGGCGCTATGTCCCCTTTTCCTTTTCCTCAATGAAGTTTTTTGCTGAACTTCGCGGAGCGAACGTTCCCTTTTTTTCAAAAAAGCCGCATCCTCCCCCGCTCTTTCCTCATTTTCTACCGTACCCGGTCGTCGCGGGAGCGGTGGAAGGGGCGGAGAGCGAGTTTGCCGGCGAGGTGTGCCAGGGGGGAGAAGAGGAGAGTCGCCAGCATTTCGGGGAGAACGGTGCCGGTGAGCATGGTGATGAGATCCACGCCGCCCACGGTGGAGGTGAGGGCGATGAGGGTGAAAAATCCACGAAGGACGGAGGCGGCGATGGAGTAGAGGGCGCGCACGGCGATGGAATCCCGGAAGACGTTGCCGGAGAGGATGCCGCAGAGGTAACCGGCGGGCATATATAACAGGGGGAGGAGCGTCAGGGTGGAGCCTCCGAGGGATTCGATCACCACGGCGGCGATGAGCCCGAAGATGGCACCCCAGCGCTCTCCTTCCGTAATCGCAATGCTGATGACCAGAGGCAGAATGAGGTCGGGAATCACCCCAAAGGGGCGGAATTTTGCGAAAAGCGTGGTCGCGAGGAGGGAAAAAACGATCAAGAGAACCCCGCAGACCACACCCCGCGCCAGGCTTTCCCCGTCAATGGAGAGACGGAGCCGCCAATCGCGGATGCGGTCGGGGAAATTTGGTTTCCGATTCATGGGAACTCCTTTCGATGGGGGGAGAATGGGGAATGTTCGTCAGAGACTCACTCCGCGGTGATGTCAAAGCCCGTGAGCACCATCACCCGGGTCAGGTCGGAGAAATCCACCGCACATTGCACCGTCACAGCGGGGGCGCGGGTGTAGGGATCCGTCTCCACGGCGGTGGCATAACCGATCACCAGCCCGCGGGGGTACACACTGCCGTAGCCGGTGGAGAGAATTCGGTCGCCCACTGCTACGTCCGCGCCGGCGGGAAGGTAGTTCATGCGGCATAACCCATCCGCAGAGAGGACAAAATCCCCCACGCAGATGCCCGCATCGTCGGAGCGCTCCACGTAAGCCCCCACGGAGGAGGAAGCTTCCACGATGGTGGTCACTTTCGACCAGTTCAGCCCCACTTCCGTGATCTGACCCACGATTCCCTCGGAGGTGACCACGGGCATATGCAGCTCCACCCCGGCGCCCGACCCCACGTCCAGGGTCAGAATCCGGGAATAATTGCCGCTTTCCCGCCCGGTGACGGTGGCAGCCAGCATTTCAAAATCCATGTGCTGCTGCTTCATATCGAGAAAATCGCTCATCCAGGTGTACATGGCTTCCCGCTCTGCGTTGTCGTAAATTTGGGCGCGGAGCTCGGCGACCTGTTCCTTCAGAGCGGCGTTTTCCTCCACCAGCTCGTCGAATTTGTAGAAATACGCCGCAAAGCCGTCAATGGATTCGGTAGCGTAATGGAACACCTTCTGCATGGGGGTGAGAACAAAGCCCACGGCATCCCGGAAAAGAAAGGACAGTCCCATGGAGCAGAGAACGGTGGGAACGATAGTGAAAAGGAGTGCGAGAGTCGTGAGAACGTAGAAAAAACGGTTCTGGAAGAATTTTTTCACTGGATAAGGCTCCTTTCGGGGAGGAAAATCAGCGGTTCCGGTACGAGACGATGCCCATCTCGCCGGAGGATTCAATGACCCGTCCGATGCCCACCGCCACGCTGTCAATGGGAGCCTTCGCCACCACGGTGCGGATGCCCGTGACCCGGGAAATGAGAAGATCCAGCCCGGAGAGAAGCGCGCCGCCGCCGGAGAGCATGATGCCCGTGTCGTAAATGTCCCCTGCCAGTTCCGGGGGCGTGTTTTCGAGAGTGGAGCGGATGCTCTCCACAATGTGCTGGATGTTGTCGGACATGGCTTCGCGGATTTCCGCAGAGGTGATGGTGAGGGTGGCGGGCAGTCCGGAGAGAAGATTCCGTCCCCGCACCTCCATGGCACCCCGATCCGTGGAGGGATGGGCACTGCCGATGCGCTTTTTCAGCATTTCTGCGGCAGGCTCCCCGATAAGGATGTTGTATTTGCGCTTGATGTAGGAGGTGATGGCGTCGTCCAGATCATCCCCCGCAACCCGGTCGGTGGTGGAGAGCACAATGCCTCCGAGGGAGAGAATCGCCACCTCCGTGGTACCGCCTCCGATGTCCACGATCATGGAACCCCGTGCGCTTTCCACGCGAAGTCCGCTTCCGATGGCGGCGGCGATGGGTTCTTCCATCAGTGCCACGGATTGAGCACCCGCTTCCAGGGTCACGTCTTCCACGGCGCGCTTTTCCACCTCCGTCACCCCGTTTGGGATGCAGATAATCACCTTCGGGCGGCTGAAAATGGTGTTGCCGGAGACTTTTTTGAAATAATGGCGGAGCATGGACGCGGTCACGTCGAATTCCGCAATGACCCCATCCTTCAGGGGGCGCATGGCGAGAATGGAGCCGGGGGTTTTGCCCAGCATGAGTTTGGCATCCCGCCCTACTGCCACTACCTTGCGGGTCTTGGCTTCCACGGCAACCACGGAGGGCTCGCGGAGAACAATGCCCCGTCCTTTTACGTATACCAGCGTGTTCGCTGTGCCAAGATCAATACCAATGTTCTTCATATCAGAATCCTTTCGGATGAATTTTCAGGGGGGGGAACGAGGGAGGACGCGGCTTTTTCGAGAAAAAGCCTGGCAAAAAGCTATC
>JAZSQX010000225.1:0-5460 GCA_045538235.1 Eubacteriales bacterium | reverse complement strand
GTACTACACGGGTGCGGTGAATCTCAGAGAAGCAATCGAGGTGGCAAAAGCATGATTACCAAACGAATTATCCCCTGCCTGGACGTAAAGGACGGACGGGTGGTCAAGGGCGTGAACTTCATGGGGCTGTCGGACGTGTCTTCCCCCGTGGAACTGGCGCGGTATTACAGCGAAAACGGCGCGGATGAGCTGGTGTTCTACGATATCACGGCTTCCGCAGAAGGTCGGGCGCTGTTTACGGATATTTTGCGGGAGGTGGCATCCACCATCTTCATTCCCCTCACCGTGGGGGGCGGCATCAACACCGTGGACGATTTTGACCGGGTGCTGAAGTGCGGTGCGGATAAAGTGAGCGTCAACTCCGGTGCCATCCGGAATCCGGATCTCATCCGGGACGCGGCACTTCGCTACGGAAGCCAGTGCGTGGTCATCTCCGCGGACGTGAAGCGGGTGGACGGGGTCTTCCGGGTCTTCGCGAAGGGCGGACGGGAGAACACGGGTATGGAAGCCATTTCGTGGATCCGCCGCTGTGTGGACGAGGGCGCGGGGGAAGTGGTGCTCAACTCCATCGACACGGACGGCGTGAAGGGGGGCTTTGATCTCGAAATGCTCGCGGCTGTGTGCGATGCGGTGTCCGTTCCCGTGATCGCCTCCGGGGGTGCCGGATGTGCGGAGGATTTCGTGACCCTGTTCGAAAAGCTGCCCCGGGTGGACGCGGGTCTCGCCGCCTCCATCTTCCATTTCGGCGAAGTGCGGATTCCCGAACTGAAGCAAATTTTACGCGACGCCGGCATTCCCGCCCGGATTTGACAAAAAACGGCTAACAAATGAAAGAAGGACTACCATCATGAATATCGAAGCACTGAAATTTGACGAAAAAGGGCTGATTCCCGCCATCGTGCAGGACGCGCGGACAGGACGGGTTCTGACCCTTGCTTATATGAACAAGGAAAGCCTCCAGATCTCCATGGAAAAGGGGCTGACCTGCTTCTGGAGCCGCTCCCGGCAGGAACTGTGGCTGAAAGGGGAGACCAGCGGCAATTATCAGCACATCGTGTCCATTACCGCGGACTGCGACGGGGATGCACTGGTCGTTTCCGTGGAGCCGGATGGTCCCGCCTGCCATAAGGGAACCACCTCCTGCTTTGAAGACACCCTCTGGACGGCGGAAGGCAAGCAGGATTTCTCCCTCGACGCCCTCATGGAATTGATCCGCGGCCGCAAAATCGAAAAAAAAGAAGGATCCTATACCACCTACCTCTTCGAAAAGGGGCTCGATAAGATCCTGAAAAAAGTGGGCGAAGAATCCACGGAAGTCATCGTCGCCGCCAAAGGGAACGATAAAGCCGAAACCATCTACGAAATCGCCGACCTCACCTACCACGTAATGGTGCTGATGATCGAAATGGGAATCTCCCTCGAAGACATCCACGCCGAACTGGCTTACCGCCACGTGATCGACAAAAAAGTCAAGCAGGAAAAAATGGTCTGAGGGAGAAGACGATGGGGATCTTTCGAGAAATGATCCCGGGAGTAATGCTTCGCATAACGGGAGTAATGCTTCGCATAACTCCACCCCTCAAAGCTTTCTGGAAGAGGGGGCAAATGGTGGATAGCGCCGCCAAGGAGACAACTGTACTTCAAATTGCAGCGTACCGAGTTTTAGCGAAACCTTGTAAACTGTTGTTTGAAGTGCCGATGTCTATATGGCGGCGCAGTTCCCCTTTTTTTACACGTTCAGAAAGTTTTGAATGGGGTTTGGGGAAATCTTTTTCAAAAGATTTCCCCATCGTTCTCCCCGTTCTCCTATCTCCCCATGCGGAAGTGGAATTCGGCTTCGGCGAGGCGTTTGAGGAATTGGTAGAGGCGGTCTTTGGTGGGTTTATCCAGTTCGTTGAAGGCGCGGGTGGCAGCAGAGAGCTTGGTAAACTGGTCCACGCTCAAATCGGAGACGGTTTTCGCGCCCGTGGAGGTGAGGATGCCGAAGAGGACTTCTGTGAAGTGGCGGCGTTCTTCGGGGGTGACGTTTTTGAGCCAGTTCTGGAGTACCTCGTCGTGGCGGCGTCCTACGTGGGAGAGGGAGTCAAGGTGCACGAAGCGGCTTCCCAGCACCGTCCAGGTAAAGGGATTGTGCTGGAAGAGTCCGGTGGAAACGGTGCTTTCGATGACCTGATAGTCCTCGTTGTGCTCGAGGAGCATTCCGATCACGGAGGACTGGGGGACGAAGGTGCAGAGCCGGTCGCTCATTTCCTCAAATGCGGGATTTTCCAGCACCTCCGGGAGG
Source organism: Eubacteriales bacterium (assembly GCA_045538235.1). GTDB lineage: Bacteria > Bacillota > Clostridia > Oscillospirales > CAG-272 > UMGS1696. Next base: position 3,176 of record JAZSQX010000225.1, on the reverse strand, counting down.
AATCCGGGGCCGTCGTTCGAGTACGCCACAACGACTCGCTGACGAATTTCGGGTGAGGCGAACACCGCCGCGTAAATGGACAAGTTTCCCCCCTTGGAATGACCGCCCAGACGGATGTTCCCTCGATAGACAGCGGCAATTTCCGTGAGATAGGAGAGCGCCATGGACTGGGCGGGAATGGGATGGGTAAAACTCAGGTTAAAATCTTCCCGCCAGCCGACTAAATTGTCGTCCGTCCCCCGGAACGCCACAAACAGGGAGTGATCCGGCAGGATGAAGGTCACCGCGGCAAACTGCGTCACCGTGTCCTCGTCGAGGGTGTTGCGGTAGAAGGTCAGATAGAGATCCGCATACCGCTCCGACTCCGCCGCTTTTTCAAAGAGCTGTACCGTTTCGCCGGGAATGATGGTGCCAAGATCTTCCCCCGCCGGGTATTTTTCCCGGTATCGGGCAAGGCAATCCGTCATTTTGATGGGCGTTGCCGTGGGTTCGTTTCCCACAATGCCGTCGTAGTCCATAAAGGACAGCATGGCGAGAATCAGATTGTCCACCTCGCAGAAGGGGGCGGCGGCAAAGGAGAGATCCCCCCGCCACGCCAGATAATCGAACACGTTTGCCATTCCGTTCTCCTTTCCTCGCCGGATTCCGCTTGCCGGCGACCTTTTGATTCTATGCTCCTATTGTACACCATCATTCCGAAAAAATCCACCTGTATTTGATGAATTTTCTGGGAGGTTCCTATGACTGAAACCGAACTGCAAGCCGAGATCAAAGCCGGCACCCTCCGGGGAATGTACTTTTTCTATGGGGACGAAGATTACCTGAAAAATCACCGCGCCGCTCAGATCCGGGATGCCATTCTGCCCCCGGACGATACTATGCGGGCGTTCAATCTGTTTGAAATCACCTTCGGGGACGGGGAGGCGGATTTTTCCCCCATCCGGGATGCCATGGAAGCCCCGCCCATGATGTCCCCTGTCAAACTGGTGTCCCTGTTTTTCCCCGCCCTCGATTCCTACACGGAGAAGGAGCGGGCGGGACTGCTGGAACTGCTTGAATCCTACGCGGGGGAGGAATTTGACGATACGGTGCTGATCCTCCGGGCGTCGGGGGGTGGATTTGATCCCGGCACCGCCAAAAAGCCCTCGCCCTTTCTGAGGGAAGCCGCCAAATTCATGAAAACCGTGTCCTTTGACTATCAGTCCCCGCCCCGGCTGATCCGGTGGATGGAGCGACACGCCGCGGAGTACGGACTCACCCTCGCGCCCGGTGCCGGGGAAGCCATGCTCGCCTCCTGCGGAACGGAAATGTACCGCCTGTCCGGGGAAATCCGGAAAACAGCCGCTTATGTCGCCGCCTCCGGTCGGGGGGAAGTGACGGCGGGGGACGTGGCAGTCTGCGTGTCCCGGCGGGATGAGGACGACGCCTTCCGCCTTGCCAACTGCATTTTAGCGGGGGATACGAGGGGGGCGCTGGCGTGTCTCGGAGTCAAAATGCGGCTCCGGGAAGCCCCGATTTTTGTGCTGTCCCAGGTGACAAGAGCCTTCTCCGATCTGGCGGCGGCTTCGGCATTCATCGCGGATGGACGGGAAAAGGGGGACTTTGCCCGGGCGATGAAGATGCACGAATACCGGGCGGGGATGTATTTCCGTGCGGCGGAGGGCATTTCCCCTGCGGTGTTCGGGGAGATTATGGAGCTCTGCACCCAGGCGGATCGGCAGATGAAGTCGGGGGTCAGTGACTACACGGCGCTGGAGCGACTGGTCTGCCTTGCCACGGAGCGGATGAAGGAGCCCCCGCCGGCAGATGAGGGAGACAATCCGGATGGGAGGCGCGTATGATACGATTGAAAATTCCCGTGATCGTGGAGGGACGGTACGACAAAGCGCGGCTGTCCCGGCTGATTGACGGGGTGATTCTGACCACGGAGGGCTTCGGGGTGTTCCGGAGCGAGGAAAAGCGGGCGTTGATCCGGCGGCTGGGGCAGGGAGGCGTGATTCTCCTGTGCGACAGCGACGGGGGCGGGCGGCTGATTCGCTCCCATCTCCGGGGAATGCTGAACGGGATCCCGGTGTATGATTTGTACACCCCCCAGATTCCGGGGAAGGAACGCCGGAAAAAGGAGCACTCCAAGGCGGGATTTCTCGGGGTGGAGGGGGTGCCGGACGAGATTCTGGTAAATCTCTTCGAGCAGTTCGCCGCCGCCCATCCGGAATTGACGGAGGAGGGATCTTCTGAATCCGCACAGCCGAAAAAGCCCCTCACCACGGCGGATCTGCACGCCCACGGGCTGACCGGATCTCCCGATTCCGCCGCCCGCCGCGATGCCCTGTGCGAGAAAATCGGCCTGCCCCACGGCATGAACGCCCGGGGACTTCTGGCGGCACTGAATCTGCTGGGGGGGACGGAGGAGACGATGGGGGATTTTTGAAAAATTGTCCCCGGGAGTAATGCTCCGCATAACTCCTAACCCCCTTAAACTTTTTGACAGGGAAAAAAGGGGGATAGCGCCGCCACATAGGAATCCGAAGGAGATAGAAAAGCGTATGTCTGATGGGACGAGGTTGGTTCGTCCGGTGACATACGCTTTTTGTGTTGCCGGGGAGATTGTGTGGATTGTTCGAACGGGAGGAGGTACGTTGATTTCATCAAGTCCGCCCTCCCCTACCGAATTGGTGCGTCAGCGACAAAACGAGATGTCAGCAATATATATCCACCCTCCTCCAGAAAGTTTTCGAAGGGGGTTAGGAGTTATGCGAAGCATTACTCCCGGAGCCATTTTTCAAAAGGTTCCCCCATCGTTTCTCTCAAATATCCGCGTCCTTCAGATATTCCGCACCGTGCTCGGCAATGAACTGCTTCCGTCCTGCCAGGTCGTCCCCCAGCATGAGATCGAACATTCTCGCGGTGGCGGCGGCATCGGTGGGCGTGACCCGGATGAGACGGCGGCTGGCGGGATCCATGGTGGTCTTTTCCATCATCTTGGCGTCGTTTTCCCCAAGCCCCTTGGAGCGCTGGAGGGTGTACTTCATGCCCGCTTCCGTGAGCCGCGTGATGATCTTTTCCTTTTCCCGCTCGTCGTAGGCGAACTCAATCTCTCCCTTGGTGGGGGTGATTTCGTACAGGGGCGTTTCCGCAATGTACACCCGCCCTTCCTTCAGGAGCGTGGGCAGGAG
>JAZSQX010000235.1:0-3203 GCA_045538235.1 Eubacteriales bacterium | reverse complement strand
TATTGACCAGCACCATGCACGATTTATGCGTGAAGAGACGGAACGATGCCAGAACGTGCAGTTCATCCGCATCCAGCGCGCTCGCCGGGACCGGATTTCCGGATTCCAGACCGTCGTTGACTTTCTGGAGCGTATCCATCTCGAACTGGACTTTTTCCTTTTCTTCTTTCGGAAGCGGGCGTTTCTGCGATTCCTTCACCCTTTCGATACGGCGCTGGACGAGGTCCATATCCGCGAGAAGGAGATCTTCATAAAATTTCTGGTACTCATCCTTCGGATCCGCTCCGCCGTACCCCGCGACGACGAGCACAAGAGAATCCGCCTCACGGATCGACGCGAGTTTCTGCGCGTTCCCTTCCTGATCCCGGCTCAGGCCCGGCGTATCGGTGACTTCGATCAGTGCGTGCGTGAGCTTCTTCGGCTTGAAGATCTTCGCCAGCTCATCCAGACGCACATCCGGAACCGCCGCCATGGCACTCTGTCCGACGTGAGACTTGGCCGGATCCGGCTCAACGCCCGTCAGCCACTGAAAAAGGGAACTTTTTCCCGACCCCTGATACCCTGCGAGTCCAATTTTCATGTTGATTTCCTTCTTTTTTCACGAATTAAAAATGAACGCCTTCCGAAACTCTCCGCCTCCAGCCGATCCTAGTCTCTGCGCTGTCCTTCGTCCCACTCACGCGATTCGACGAGACGCTGCACGTACTTCGCCAGAATGTCCGTCTCAAGATTCACGACACACCCGGGCTGCATTCTGCCGAGCGTGGTGACTTCGAGCGTAAAGGGGATCAGCGCGACGGTGAAGTAATCCGGTTCCGCCTCGCAGACCGTCAGGCTCGTACCGTCGATGGCGATGGAGCCTTTTTCGACCATCTGTTTCGCGATCTCATGCGAGATGCCGAACTTGAAGAAGGACCATTCCTTCTCATCTTTCCGTTCCAGAAGCACCCCGGTGCCGTCGATATGTCCCGAAACGATATGCCCGCCGAGCCGGTCGCCGACCGCAAGTGCACGTTCCATGTTCACCAGATCGCCGGCCTTTTTCTCGCCGAGATTCGTTCGGGCAAGCGATTCCGGACCGACATCAAAACCCAGTTCATCGCCGTTCTTCTCCACGACGGTCAGGCAGCAGCCGTTGATGGCGACACTGTCCGCGACTTTCGTTTCCGCAGCGATCCCTGCTTCACGAATGACGAGCCGGCATCCGGGACCATTGGCTTCCATCTCGATTCGGGCGATCGTGCCCATCGCTTCAACGATACCTGAAAACATGACGTTTCTCCTTGTCCTTGCTGGACTGAAAAGGGTCGAAAGAGCCTCGCGCTCCTCATTTTTATGAACACATACCGTATTATACCATAAATCTCACTTTTTGAAAAGCCCCCGACAAAAAAATTTGATGATGCCCTCTCCACAGTACAAGCTCCATCCATTTTCTCCGATCCCTCAAACGATTCGGCATACCCTCCTTTCAGATTTTTCTAAAGAAGTAAACTTTTCCGCCATGTTAATTTGCGGGGGGGGGGGGGGAGATTGATGACATGGGCAAATTTTCTCAAAATTTCTTAAAATTTGCACGATTTTATCCACCAGTACCGATATATTCTGTTTTTTCATTTCATTCAGAGAAACAGAAAAATGTCAAATATCGGTTCAAATACTAAAAAACACAACAAGAGGTAAAAACATGTAAACAAACACAACCAAACTCCGCCGTGCCCTCACCGCATTCGCCATGACCGGCGCAATGCTCGCGATTTCCGAACTGTGTCCTGCTGCGGAACATTTTTCCACGGACACGACCATTGAGAAAAAGAATGAAACCGTCAATGCAGAAGGTTCTAAATACTACACCGCAGGTGATAGTGTGACCGTAAACGCTGATTTCACCGGAAGTACGTTCTCGAATGCACGAAATGATTCGGGTACGGAGCTCTCTGAAGGCAGTATCATTTCCGGTGGTAACTGGATTATCACTGGTGGTACGTTCCAGAACAATAGTACCGAGACCATTAATACGACCAATAGTGGCAACCGTTCTTCTGGAGGGGCAGTTTTCGGTTCCACTATTTCTTTAAAAGACGTTATTTTTAAAGAGAACGTAGCTACTAGCGGTAATACGACTGGGACGACACCTGCTTGCGTCACCCAAGCTCTGGGAGGTGCCGTTGCCGGCAATACAAATACTATTATTTTCGGAAACAGTACTTTCTACGCAAACGAAGCTATTAGCGGTCACAATACTGATCAAGCTAAACATTTCGCTATTGGCGGAGCTGTAGCTGGAGCAGTATTTAATTCGGGATCGGTTACGATTGGTCAAAATGGAGTTAAGGATTCGATCCTTTTCGACAGCAATAAAGCAATCTTGGCAGGTGCAGACTATGATGGCGAGGGGGCCCAAGGGGGAGCCGTAGGTACGAACCAAAACTCCAGTGTTTACATTTTTGCAGAAGCTGATGATTCCATCACGTTTTCTAATAACCTTGCCCAAAGTGGCGATAGAGCACAAGGGGGAGCCATTTCTGTTGGCCGTACAGGCAACAATCATTCGCTCACAATCAATGCAGCAGATGGCTCGAAAGTTCTCTTTGACAGCAACCAGGTTATTCTGGAATCTGGAACTCGTGCTTACGGCGGTGCGATTTATGTCCGCGGTGGAAGTGGAACAGAAACTGACCTGACAAACATTACCTTTACCGATAACAGTATTACAATGAATACTATTGGCGGTACTAAAGGTCAGGGTGGTGCAGTCTTCGTACATAAGGGTGGAAATCTCAACGTTTCCGACTCAATTTTCACCGGAAACTACATCAAAAATACGGTTTCTGAAGGTACAGCTAATGGTGACATTGTCTACGGTGGAGCATTGGCTTCCTCCGAAGGCGGCATGAATCTCACATATACAAATACCTTTGAAGGCAACAATGTTTCCTCGATCCTTGGCAATGCTTACGGTGGTGCCATGGCAGTTGAACCAGGGGCAGATCATGCGATTACCATTTCCGGAAACAATACTTTTAAAAGTAACACTGCTTCTGGTGCGGAAGCCTACGGCGGTGCGATTTTCGGTAAAGACGTAAAGTTCTCCGGCGAAGGTTCCAAAGCGACGTTCACCGGCAATACGGCAAATGACGTGAACAACGACATCCATGTTGCCGAAAACGGTTCTGTCACGATCACCAATGCGGGCACGTACT
>JAZSQX010000008.1:0-8168 GCA_045538235.1 Eubacteriales bacterium | reverse complement strand
AGCCGGATTTTCCTGGGGCGCGGCGCTTTCCATCGCCGGAGGGATGGGCCCCGTCTGGGGCTGCACGGGCCGCCGGAATTCGCTTCCACCACAGCCCCCATCGAAACCGAACCCACACCCGAGACTCCCGCGGACTCTGCGAATAAGAAGGATCCCCCGAAGAAGGAATCCTCCGGTATCCTGGTGCCCGCGATTATCATTGTCTTCATCACCCTGGCAGCGGTGGCGGGAATTTACGTCACCTCCATCCGAGAAATGAAGCACACCGGTCTCTGGTTCAACGGACGACGGAAGGATGTGCCCCGTCATGCGGCATCTCCCCGCCGTCCCATCCCTCAGAACCGTTTGCAGAATCAACCGCAATCCCATTCCCAGAATCGTTCCCATCCCGCGCCCGCTTCCCGAAACCACGCTCCCGTTTTCCCGCAGAAGCGTTCCCTGTTCCGGCTGATCTACCTCTCCTTCGCGGCTCTGATGGTGGTACTGGTTGCAGCATCCGCCCTCTACGTGCGTTCCCTCCTTGTCACCTATGAAAACGCCCAGCCCGAACGCCGGGTGGAAGAAGCCATTACCTCCCTGGTGCAGGATGCGAAGCGCGGAACCCTGTGGCAAAAGTACTCGCTTCCGGACGTTCCTCACGGCAAATGGGAATCCACCCGGAACGTAAAGGAAGACTTGACCGACCAACTCACTTCCGATGAGACGGTATACGCGCAAAAAGCCGGACTCCATGAAGAAGGCACCATGGTGTATCAACTCAAATACGACGGCTCGGCTCTTGCGGAGATCACCCTGCGTGCGGTGGGCGAACCCATCACCAAACTGGCAGTCTTTACCTGGCAGGAGTGGGAGGTGGCGGATGTCACCCTGAAAACCGATCCCGTCACCTATGCTCTGACCCTCCCCGACGGCTTTGCAGCTTCCGTCAACGGTCTTCCCCTCACGGCGGAGGATGGCATCCGGGAGGAGGACGGAAACACCCGCTACAAGCTGGAAAATCTCATTTTGCCTCCCGAGCTTGTCATTACGGACAAGGACGGAAACCGAGGCGAATACACCATCAAGGGAAGCATCATTCATCCCGTCATCTACGACTACACCCTGACCCTTCCCGACACGCTGACCGTGACCCTGGACGGCAGCACCCTCCCCGGTCAGCCGGCAGAAGTGGGCTATCGGCATTATGAAATCCAGCTTCTGAAAAAGCCCGACGTGCAGATTTCGGATCTCTACGGCAACACCGTTTCCTACGAAGGAGGCAACCGTCTGCCGCTGACCACCCTGACCCTCCGCACCACGGATCGGCACACGGTCACCATAGGCGGATCTCCCGTTCCGGAGGGGGCTGTCACGCGGGAAGGGAATCCGGAATACGAAACCTTTGCGGAATACGCTCCGGGGCTTCCCATGCTTCTTACCTACCGGATTGCCATTCTCGCAGAAAACGCAGACATCCGCATCACCGATCCCGACGGCAACCCCCTCCCCCGGGATCCCGAAGCCCTCACCCTGGATGCCACCCGCCTGCCCGGACAGGACACCGTTCCCGCTGACATTGCGGCAGAGGTGGACGTTCTCGCAGTAGCGGAAAAGTGGAGTCTCTTCACTTCCAAAGACCTCACCGGCACGGCATACGGCTTCTACGACATGGCGCAGTATCTGATCCCGTCTTCCTATCAGTACAAGATTGCCACCGCCTACGCGGGCGGCATCGACATCACCTTCACCAGCCTTCACACGCTGAAAAATCCCCCCTTCACGGGAGAATCGGTGACCAATTTCGTCCGGCTGGCGGATAACGCCTTCTCCGTGGACATTGCCTTTGACAAGCACATGGTTCTTCTGGAGGGACGGGACGTAATCGACAGCATGAACGACCGCTTCTATTTCGTTAAGTACGACGATCCGAACAATCCCTCGGACGTTCCCGCCTGGAAACTCGCAAGCATGAAGGAGATCGTGGGAAATGCAGAATAACCGAATGAAATCACACCCCTCCGCTCCCACCGGCCCCGTGGGAAAGACCGTTCTCGGGATCGCGCTGAAGGCACTGGCATTTCTCCTGACCTTCGTGATCGCCCTGGCGGCAACCCTGTATATTTCGCTGAGCATGATCTGCTCCTCCGCCTTCCCTGCGGCACAGCAGATGTTCGTCACCACGATTCTGGAGACAGGGCAGCTGAAATTCCTCGCTTCCCTCTTCCTTTCCGCCGACGAGATTCAGGAAATCGTGGACAAAAACTCCATGAAAGACCTCAATGAAGAGGTGGACACCGATCTGATCCACATCGGATCCTCCGGCACCGTCACCATGCCCGGCGGCGTGATCACGGAAGATCCCGGAGATCCCATCGAAATTCACGAGGTCTCCGGCGCTACCTTCTACGGCACCATGATGATTGTGAAGGATCCCTCCCGGGTATCCCTTGCTACCATCTATCCCTGGCGGGCTGAGGGCGTGACCCTGGATGCTCTGGTAGAATCGGCTGGTGCCATCGGCGGCATCAACGGCGGACTTTACAACTCCTACAACAACTCCGGCGGCGCACCCTACGGTGTCATCGTCTCCGGCGGGCAGATCCAGTACAACGAACCCCAGCAGTTCCCCGGACTGGTTCTCATCGGCTTCACGGAGGACAACATTTTAGAGATCATTGACGTTTCGAAAATGTCCCAGAAAGACGTGGAAAATCTGGTGCGGGACAGAAAAATCCGCGATGCCGTCACCTTCCAGGAAGAAGCCAGCGATGCCAATAACCACTTTGTTCAGCTCGTGATCAACGGCGAGAGCCGGGAAATGAACGGCATGGGAAGCGGACTCAATCCCCGTACCGCCATCGGTCAGCGTGCGGATGGAGCCGTTCTGCTGTTCGTCACCGACGGACGGGGCAAATCCGGACATCTGGGCGCCTCCGCCTCCGACCTCATCAACGTGATGACGGAATACGGTGCTGTCAACGCAGCCAATCTGGACGGCGGCTCCTCCTCCTGTATGTACTACGACGGCGAATACCTTATGACCAGCGTTACCTTCTACTACACCAACGCCTCCTGGAAGCTCCCGGCAGGGTTTGTGGTAAAATAAGACGATGCGAGGAGATACTTCCCCAAAAAAGTTCCTCCATGAGTTATGGGTAGCGTTACTCCCCATCCCATTTCAAAAAACTTTGAACCATATAAGAATGTAAAGGTGCAGTGAAAATCCAACCCGGATTCCCGCTGCACCTTTCCCATGATGATGGGACTGCTCCGACTGGGGCGGTTTGATCTCATCCGGCAGGCACGGATCGACGAGGGTGCGTGGCTCCGGATTCTAAGAGAAGGGGGCACCACCACCTTCGAGGGCTGGGGCAAGGACACCAAATGGAACACCTCCCTGTTCCACCTCACCATGTCCTACGCCGCGGTCTTCCTCTGCGACACGGATATTCAAAAACTGCTGATATAAAACAGGCTGGGGCTTCGAAATTAAGGTGGAAATTCCCACCCTCTGACCGCTTTTTCACAACAAAAAAGGGCTGCACCTCCGCCCCAAGCAGTATGTGCAGTCCCTTTCTCTCCTTATGCGTACATTTGATTGCCGATTTCGTAGAAGAATTTGTCGATCTCACTCCAGCCGTCCGCATCAAAGTTTCCTTCAATGTACGCCGCCGTTTGCTCAAGAAAGACTTCCGTCACGGAGTACAGCAGTACCCCTACGCCCACCGCCACAATCAGCGTCACCAGAATCCAAAGCAGATTGGCGCGGGCAAAATGCCGGATGTTGGCATTCTTCGAGGCAAACGCCATCACCAGACAGATGATCCATCCCACCATCGGCAGGCTGAACAACAGAAACAGCCCGAAAAATGCGGCAGTCGAAACCACTTTATCCGCCGGAGCCAGTACAGGAGCGGGAGCCGGATACACCGCCGGAGCAGCCTGAGCGGCACCACATCCCGGACACACCGCGGTGCTTTCCTCGAGGGATGCCCCACAATTCTGACAGAATTTTGCCATGATAGATCCTCCTTCTATGCAGTGCCCCGTGCTTTTGCGGGAACACAGGGATTTCACCTTTATTATATCGGATATTTTCTCAAATTGCAATACAAAAACAAGGGATTTTTCTTGTAATGGCCGGAAAGGAGCCCTTTATGCCCATTTTTACGAACACCGAAGCCGCCTCGGACATTTTCCGGGATCGTTTTGGCGAAACCAATCCCACAGTGTACGTGATTCCCGCCAACGAAACCGAGTGAATCGTACCAATACAAAAGTGCCGCTTGTATCCAAATCGGAAGCAAACGGCATTTTTTACGTTGATTTTCTTTTTTTTACGGAATTCCACACCCATTCCGCGGCAAAGACGATTGCCATCCCCAGAAGAGCACCGCAGAAATCCAGAAGCACGTCCTGCACCATGCTGGTTCGTCCTGTGAAACTCTGGATGAATTCATCCAGCACCGCAATGAGCATCACGTAGAAGAAGGCAAAACCGGTCAAATCCCGTCCGCTTTTCTTTCTTCTGTGCCTCGTGAAGCCAAAGGTACAAATTCCCAGTACGCAAAATTCCGTCAGATGAGCGGCTTTTCGTAGAAAGTAACTGAGACTCACTTCGGTTCCACGGAAAACCCATTCCAGCACAGGGCGGAGCCATTCCAGCACCATGTTGCTGATTTGCGTGGATTCTTCCCCGTTCTTCAGAGAATTGGAAAAGATGAATCCCGTCACAAGGACGATCAGCGCCAGAAGAACGATGGTGATTCTCTTCATCCTCCATCACGCTTCCTTGGCTTTCTTTTCGACCGCCAGCTTGAACGTGGGAACGACCTCCATCAGGGCATTCCGGCAGGCTTCGTCAGACTCGGTTTCCACCGCGGCACGCAGTACTGCCAGCTTCTCTTCGATCTCTTCCCGGCTGAGGGGGGTATCCCGTTCAATAAAGATCATGCTATTTTCCGTCTTGGCAAGCTCTTCGCTTTCAATGAGCAGTTCTTCATACAGCTTTTCGCCCGGCCGAAGTCCGATTTCCTGAATGTCGATGTCTTTATAGGGCTCAAATCCTGCCAGACGGATCATATTCTCCGCCATTTCCAGGATTTTTACCGGCTTGCCCATATCGAGGACGAACAGTTCCCCATTCTTCGCCATCGCCCCGGACTGGAGAACCAGTTGGGAGGCTTCAGGAATGGTCATAAAATAGCGGATAATCCGCTTGTCCGTAATGGTAATGGGACCACCGTTCTGAATCTGCCGCTTGAACAGGGGGATAACGGATCCAGCACTTCCCAGTACGTTTCCGAACCGGGTTGCGGAATATTTCACCCCGGCGCTGTTCCCCGCTCTGCCGAGGACGATCATCTCGCACATCCGCTTGGTAGCACCCATTACGTTGGTGGGATTCACCGCTTTGTCCGTGGACACCATGATGAACCGCTCTGCGGCGTGCTTCTCCGCCAGATCCACCAGATTCAGGGTACCGAACACATTATTCTTCACCGCCTCACAGCAGTTATGCTCCATGAGGGGCACGTGCTTATGCGCAGCGGCATTGATGACGATCTGGGGCTTGTACGTTTCAAACAGGCTGTCCATAGCGCGGCAGTCTGTAATGGAGGCGATCTCCACCCGCAGATCCAGCCGATTGCCGTAGAGAATCTTCAATTCCTGCTGGACGTCGTAAGCGCCGTTTTCGAAGATGTCCACAATAATGAGGGTTTTCGGATCCAACTTCGCCAATTGGCGGCACAGTTCACTTCCGATGGATCCGCCGCCTCCCGTGATCATAATGACCTTATCCTTATAGTACTGGGACTGGGCATCTGCCTCGAAATTGCTTGGTTTTCGGAACAAAAGCTCCTCAATATCAAATTCACGCATACTTCGGCGTGCATTCCCGGCAGTATGGAGGGAGGGATAATCGTATACCTTGACCCGATATCCGAGATCTTTGTATTTGTGGTACAGTTCCTTTTTCACATCCGCTTCCATCAAGGGAAGAGCGAACACAACTTCCTGGATCCCGTATTTCTCAAGACCGCCGGAGGAAGCTTTCTTTTCCGAAAGGACGGGGAGATCGTAAATCTTCCGCCCGGTTTTGAGGGGGTCAATATCCACGAAGCAGCAGGGCATATAGGAGGAGGTGGGATTGTTGAGAAGATCCTCCGCCAGACTGACACCCACTTTGCCCGCGCCGATAATTGCAACCTTGATTTTCTTTTTGCTTAACGTGCGATCCGCTTCCGACTCATCAAATTTCCGGAGGCTGGCGATACTGAGGCAAAACCGTGCAAGAGTTCCCAATTTGCCTTGATTCTCGCCCACGCGGTAGCAGCAATGATACAGCATCCGGATAATAATCGCGCAGAGAAGATGGAGGCAGACAACGGCAACCGTACGGACGAACACGTCCCCTCCGGCATGACAGATGGCTGAAATTACAACGAAAATGCCAAGTGCCATCAGGTCGGAGGCAATGAGCCGCACGTAGGGAGTGAGAATCCCATAACGCCAGATTTGACGATACACGTCCGTAATCAAACGAAGCGCGTAAATGAGAGCGAATACCGTCGCCAGAACCCCAAAATACCGAGAAAGTTGGATTGGAGCGTAAACAAAAAAAAGAAAAAAGGATGCAACGACATAGGTAATAATGTCGTAGATCATCAGGAGCCAGCGGATATTATATCGCGTATGCTTATGCTTGGGCATCTGGCTCCCTTGAGTAAACTTGTCGCTTTGCATGTTCTTTCCTACCTAACGGGCAAACATCCGTTCACCCCACAAATTTTAGTGCACACAAGGCGCCGAACTTGGTGATATCTGTTCGTAAGATATCAATCTGCAGATTCTATTGCTTCCACCGGCTGATAGAACAGGTCTACTACCGTCTTTTGGACAGCGATTTCATCCACATAGTATTCCATAAACATTTCCCCTACAACGGCTTCTCCGGGCAGGGTGATTGTTCCGGTATATTCGTATTCCCCCGCTTGATCGAACAAACGGGACAATTGATCTATGGTACAGTCAGAAACCAGGTGATCTTCCAGTTTCATCATGGTTCTAACAATGTCTTCGAGCTGAAGCGCATCAATTTTCCGGAGAACATGGTCCATATACTGTGACTGTCGTTCCATCCGATTGAGGTTAGTGGGATCTTCCATCTGCCCACGCGCACGAACGTACGTCAGAGCCTCTTCCCCCATTAGCGTCACTTCCGTTCCCTTCACGTAAGCCGGATTCATAAAAGTGAAATCGTCCCGCAAGGTCAGGGTAACACCGCCAATGGCATCGTTGAGGATCGGAACCGCATCCATTGTAATGGAGAGATAATGGTCAATTTCAATTCCGTAGAGCAGGTTTTCCACGGCTTCCATGGCATTTTTACAGCGCATATTTTCCGAAGAACCGTAGGCGTGGGCGAGGGTCAACTGCCCCTCGTAGGTTCCAACAACACGACCGTATTCGTCAAGCTGGCGAATCTGGGTCATGGTGTCCCGGTTGAGCTGCAAAATTTGATAAGTTTCATCCCGTTCGTTGACAATGAGAACGGAGATAAAGTCGGACTGTTGAGAACGGTCATCTCCTACCGTTTCTTCATCCAGACTGTCAATACCCAAAAGAAGGACGGTCTTTACCCGGTCATTCCGCTTGTACTGCTGACCGTTATAAACAATCCGTCCCATCGTAGCATTCGAATAGGGATCGTTGTCGCCGGGTTTATCGAGAAGCTTCTCGATAAACCCAAACAGACAAACGAGTGCCGCGGAAACCAAAACGATCCCAAGAATGATGGCAATGATTTTTACCTTATTTTTGTTCATCCTATTTGACTCCCGCACATCAAAATGTCATCCTTACGCGTCTTCGCGCTTGGAAAGCTTCTTACCAGCTACAACAGCAGTGGAACCGCAGAGAGCGATACCGAGCATTGCGATGGAAGAAACGAGGGTAACGCCGGTAGAAGGAGAAGACTTACCGGGAAGCTGGGGAGGAAGCGCACCGTTGTCACCAACGATAACGAAAGTACCGCCACCAGCAGCCGTGATCTTCAGAGTGCTAGCGCTGGTAAATACCGCGTCAGCAACCTTCCAGCCGCCATTGTTGTAGAGAACAACAAACTCATCCCCTGCATTCATACCAGTAAGTCGGAGGCCAAGCGGTCTTAGGAAGACAATGACTAG